>DASWAE010000171.1:0-11078 GCA_036391275.1 Trebonia sp. | reverse complement strand
GCTTAAATCTGTTGTTGCCTCACGGCGCTATCGGAGCCAGGAACGACTCAAGCAGCGACGTGTAGCGGGCATGGTCGATGTTCCAGGACTCCAGATGGCCGGCGCCGGGGAACTGGGCGAGAGTGACGAGTGCGGGCTTGGCGCTCTTCAGCCTGGCGCCGATCGATACTGGCACCGTTTTGTCGGCTGTGCCCTGGGTTACCAGCGCCGGAACTTTCAACCAGGAGGTGTTGGCCAGGTAGTCGGTGGCAGGCCAGTCGATTCCGTAACGCAGGCCGGCGATCTCCTCCGCGGTCCATACCAGGGGGGCTGGGATGCCGGTCCCGACGACCGGGAGGCTGCGCTGGCTGGCGCCGTAGTCGACAACCGCCCGCATGTCGAGCATGGGCGCGTCGAAGACTACCCGCGTCACCTCAGGGGAAGCCGCCGAGTTCTGAAGGAACGCGGCGACGATGGCGCCACCCATCGACTGCCCGGCTAGCACGACCTGCTTGGCGCCATGCGCGAGCGACCATTGGACCGCCGCCTGCAGATCGCGCCACTCGGTCTGCCCGTACCGCAGGTAGCCCGACGGGTCACGGGCAACGCCGAGGTCGTTGCGGTAGGTCACCGCCAGGACGGGGAATCCCATCCGGTGCGCGATGCCGACGATCCGCAGCACGTCCTTGCGGGCGCCGTTCTGGCCGTGCACCGCGATGACCATGGTGTTGCCATGACCGGGGAAATACCATGCCGGCAGCGGACCGAGCGGCCCTTCCACCACTACGTTCTGCACGGGGATGCCCAGGGCCTTCTGCGGGTCTCCCAGGTAGTAGGCGGGCGTTAGGGCAGCGGACTGGCCCGGCCTGGGGGCCGGCCCGGCCATGATAGTCAGCGGGCGCGTGATCATCTCACCGGCCACGGTTACCGAGGTGCCGAGTTGCCCGTACCCGCCCTGCCAGGCGATACCGTAGAGCTCCGGTTTGGCCAGTGATGGCTGATCACCGATAGCGCGCATCTGGATGCTCCCGCCAACGACGCCTACCACTTGCACGTCGTTGTCCGTGGGCATCGGGCCGGCTGGCTTGACCGCCAGTGCCCCTGATTCGATCTGCCCGGCGAAGTACCAGCCGCCTGCGCCGAAAAAGGCGATCGTGAAAACGATCACCACCGATAGCACAGACCACAGCAGCCGTCGCAGCCACCGGCGCCTAGGCCGGGCCGGTGAAGCGACCGGGCCTGGACCGCTTCCTGGCGGAAGGGCGGATCCCGGCCCCGAAATAGTTCCTGAAGCGGACATCGTGCACCTCCGGCAGCAGTGCCGAGCGCAACGCTCACCACTCCGCCCACATGCTCAGCATGGAACGAGTGAAACGGGCACCGCCAGGGTCGAAAGGCCGGCCAGAGGTCTCTATCTGGCGGGCTCTATGTGCCTCCGCGACGGGACCTGCAGATGGTCGCCTCACGCGTCGCCGTCGGTGCGTAGTGCGCGCGCGATGCGGCGGCTTGCGTTGATCTCATAGAGCCCGGCACGCGCGGAGACGAAGACCGACATGGTGATGAATACGAAGTGACGCATGCCGGCCTCCCGGAATTCCCGCAATCGCCTGGTGACCTGCCCGGGCGTGCCGCAGATGACCGCTGCGTCGATCACCTCGGCTGGTACCGCGGCGATCGCGTCGAGGAGAGTCTGCCGGTCGTACCGCTCGGGGATGATGTCGATGAAGCCGCGGAAGTCCGCACTGCCCGGTGAGCCGGAGCATCCGCGGCCCGTGTGCGGCGATCCAGATCTCGGGTACCCGTCCCGGCGGGCACCTTTGCCTCCCCCAATCGGTTATCCGGACGGCTTCTGCCCGCCGGGCATTCCGGCGGCCGGCAGGTCAGGCCACTCCAGCCTGGCCCGCCCGCAACGTAGGGTGATAAGGACTAGCGGCGTGGAATAAGGGCCGTTCGGACGGGCACCCGCCAGCACTGAGTGACACACCCTTAATCATGCGAACGTTGCTTGTCTCCCAGATGGGGCCCTCCTGCATGGCGCCACGCGGCCTCGCCGACCGTATGGCCTGGCCGTTGACATCAACCTGTTCGAGAGCCCGGGGCTCGGGAGCGGCGCCGTCGCTTCTCGGCCAACGGCTGGTGAGAAGGCTCGCTTGCCACGGCCGCGGACAAGGAAGGGGGATGTAAAGCAATGCTAGTGATGTACGACAACGTAGAGGTGAGTCTCTTCGTTCCTGGCGGCGACGCTTACGCGGGGTACGTCAACGGCTTGTACGCCAACATCAGCGCTGTGCGAGCCTACGCCAAGGCTCAGGGCGCCCAGGTTGTCGATATCTCCGTTTTCGCCAGCGGCGACGCCACCTGCCTGGACGTGGAGCCTGGCAACGCTACCCCGGCGCAGGCACCAGGGTGGGTTAAACGGCAGATCGCGCGCGGCATTCGGCGCCCGATCGTGTATTCCTCCGCGAGCCAGATGGACACCGTGCTCCGCTATCTTCGGGGCGCGGGAATCTCCCGTGGCCAGGTCAGGCTGTGGTCGGCGCACTACGGAGCCGGCCGGCACATCTGCGGTCCCGCCACCTGCGGCATGGTCTCGGTCGCGTGCGAGGGCACCCAGTGGACTGATCGCTCTCATGGCCGCAGCCTTGACGAGTCGGCCTTGGCGGACAACTTCTTCGGTCTGCCAGATCCGCACCCGGTGCTGCGGCTCGGCGACAGGGGGGACGCGGTAGTCACCCTGCAGAGGCGCCTCACCGTCTGGGGCGCGAAGCTCGTGGTCGACGGTGTATTCGGCGACAAGACGCTGACCGCCGTCAAGGCATTCCAGAACGCCCGCAAGCTGGCCGTTGACGGTGTCGTCGGCCCGCTCACCTGGGCGGCTCTGCTGGCCAGCCCTCCCACCCGGCCGCCCGCCGACTGGACGTTCAGCGCGCCCGCCGTGCGGGTGCTGGCGGCAGGACACACCTCGGTCAAGATCGCTATCGGTCCCCCGGCCGGCGCCCCGGCAAGGCCCGATCACTATCCGGTGTACATCTACAAGGGCACCGCGTGCAACAGGGATACGCTGGTGCCGACCTACCCGCGAGAGACCAGGGTCAGCCCCGTTCAGTTCGGCGGACTTGACCGGGGTGTCGCCTACACGGTTCACGTGGTGGCGGCAGGTCCGAAGGTCAACGGTAAGGACACTCGCGTTAAGCCTGGGGTCTACGCCTCCGCCACCTTCAGGACCGGCTGACACCTTCGAGCCCGACCCAGCGGGCACGACCCTGTCCCTGGCTTTCGAGTGGTCCACCAAGGTGCCGTTCATGGACAAAGTCATCGACCTGTTCGCCTGGAACGGCGACCGGGACCTCGACACCATCCTGACCAACATGAAAAAGCAGATCGAGACCTGACCGAGGCCGGCCTCGTCCCCGATCGTCAGTGACCGTGCGGCCCTTCCAGTCGAAGGCGAGCCGGTTAGCGACCATGAGGCGGGGTCGCAAGAACTCAGTTTCGGACATCGTCTCATCTGAGCAAACCCGCCCTGGCAAGGATCAAGCCGGGCCAGGCAATTGACTGGACGGCTAGGCACGGAGGGAGGACGAGATTATGCACAGGGGTTCGGTAATCACCCTCGGCGCGGGGTCAGCAGCGGGTGCCGTCTTGGCCGGTGCGCTCGTCCGGCACCGGCGGCGAATGCGGGGGCCAGCGAGGCCGAAACAGGTCACCGGCCGCTTCGCGAACGGAATGGGCTACGCCAGGCTGGGCACCGGCCCGAAGACCCTGCTCTGGCTCGGCGGTCCCTTCCTCGGAGCGCCCGCGGGGCCGCTCCTGGCGCTGATGACGTTCACGCTGCGCCCGTTCATCGCGGCGGGGTACAGCGTCTGGATCGTCTCCCAACGGCCGAACATGGCCGTGGGGTACACGATCGCCGACATAGCCGAGGACTACGCTCAGGTGATCGCCGAGGAGTTCGGCGGGAAGGTCGACCTGGTAGTCGGCGAGTCCACCGGCGGCATGATCGGTTTCAGCCTGGCCGCCCGGCATGCCGACCGGTTCGGGCACATCGCCATCGGCGTCGCCGGATACACGATGAGCGAGCAGGGGAAGGCCGCCAACCAGGACTCCGCCCGGCTGCTGAGCGAGGGCAGGAAGACCGAGGCCGCCACAGTGCTTGGCAGCCTCCTTTACCCAGGCGTCCCGGCGCCTGTCGGCCGGGTCATAGCCGCGATCGTGGCCCGGGTAGCCTACGCGGCCCCCTACATCGGCAGTGATGTCACTGTCGTGGCGGAAGCAACGAACGCGTTCGACGGGCGGGAGATCCTGCCCGAGATCCCGGTGCCGGTGCTGCTGGTGTGCGGTGACCGGGACCGCTGGTTTGCGAAGGAGATCTACGAGGAGACCGCCCGGCTCATCCCCGACTGCACCCTCAAGCTCTACCCAGGCAAGGACCACCTCGGCGCGATGTCCGCCAGCCGGTTCCCCCAGGACGTGCTCGACTTCGTGCGCCAGCACCCGCACGTTCACGCCTAGCGTCACGCAACCAGGTCCGGGGTTGCCCCGCCACGGCCATCAACGCTCCGCTACCGCGGCGCCGGGCGACTTGCCGGTGCGCTCAGGGATGTCAGCGGGGCAGAACGTGCGGGTTCAGCGTGCCCGCGGGGTCGAATGCGGCGCGGATCCTGGCGAATAGCGCGCGCTCGGCGGGGGTGCGGGCCAGTTCGAGCCATGGTGCCTTCAGCACGCCGATGCCGTGCTCGGCGGAGATCGAACCGCCGAGCGAGGCGACGAAGGAGAACACTTCGAGCGATTCGGCCGCATTGCCGACCGCTGGATCCGCGCCTGGCCGCCGCCGACGGGGGTACTCCCGGCCCGGGACGGGCCATCCGGTGACGAGGCTGGATCCAGGGTGCGCGGCCGGGCGGCGCCTGAGTCAGCCGCTCGCCTCGGCCCGGCCGTCCGTCAGGCTGCCCGGCGCCTGGCCGCCGCGGTCGGCGAGCAGGCCGGTGATCAGGCGGACGAGCATGCGCCGGAACGCCGCGGGCTCGTCCAGGTGCCGGGTGACGATGGTGTTAGCGACGTCGGCCTCGATGGCCTCCCGGTACGCCGCCAGGCCGGCCGGGGTGGCCCGCACGACAAGGCGGCGCCGGTCGGCGGGATCCCGTTCCCTGGTGACATGCCCCTCGCGCGCCAGCCGGTCCAGCACCCGGCTCATCGTCGGCTCCTCCACCATGGACGCCGCCGCGAGCTCGCGCTGGGTATGCGGTCCGGCCTGAAGCATGTGCAGCGCGAGCAGGCCGGCGTGCGTCATTCCCCGGCCGGCGAGCCAGCCGTTCCAGTCCTGCTCTACCAGTCGCGCCGCCATGGACAGCAGCCGTCCCATGGACCACTCAGCCGCGTCTCCCGGCACGTTTGCGCTCGTCGCGGCATCCTCACCTGGGGTGCTCATCATTGAGCAGGGTACGCCCGGCGTTGCCGTTCCCGCCAACACTCAGTATGCTAACTAATTACTTAGCATGCTCATCAATGACAGGGGGGCTCGCATGGCTGTCCGTCCGCGGTCCGCCGGGGAGACGGGATCGCCCGCACGCGGCCGGTGGGCCGGACTCTTCTTCATCTCCCTGGGCGTCGCGATCATCATCGTGGACGCGACGATCGTCAACGTGTCGGTGCCGCAGATCATCAAGGACCTGGGCATCACGTCCAGTGACGCCCAGTGGGTCCAGGAGGTCTACACGCTGGTTTTCGCCGCGCTGCTGCTGCTCTGGGGCCGGCTGGGCGACCAGTACGGCCGGCGGCGCCTGTTCACGGCCGGCGCGGCCGCGTTCGCGGCGGCCAGCGTGCTGGCCGCGCTCGCCAGGTCCGGGCCGGAGCTGATCGGCAGCCGGGTGCTGCAGGGCATCGCCGGCGCGATGATGCTCCCGACCTCCCTGTCGCTGCTCAACGCCAACTTCCGCGGACGGGAACGCGGGGTCGCCTTCGCCGTGTGGGGATCAACGATTGGCGGCACGGCGGCGCTCGGCCCGCTGCTCGGCGGCTGGCTGACAACCTCGTTCTCGTGGCGGTGGGCCTTCGGCATCAACATCCCGCTGGGGCTCGCCGTCGTCGCCGGAACCCTCCTGCTGGTACCCGAGTCCAGGCAGGCGGCCGGACCTCGCGGCAGCGACCTGGCCGGATCCGTGCTGTCGGTGCTCGGGTTCGGCGGCGTCATCTTCGGCCTCATCGAGGGCCGGAGCTACGGCTGGTGGACCCGGGCCGGCGAGGTGAGCATCGCCGGGCTGCGCTGGACAGCGCGGGTCTCGCCCGTCCCGGTGGCGTTCGCGGCGGGTATCGCCTGCTTGCTGGCCTTTGTCCTGGTCGAACGGCGGCGCAACGCCGCCGGGCGGGCTGTCCTGCTCGACCTCCGGCTTTTCGCCATCCCGTCATTCCGCAACGGCAACATCGCGGCCGCCATCGTGAGCCTGGGCGAGTTCGGGCTGCTGTTCGCGCTGCCGCTGTGGTTCGAGAACGTCCGCGGTTACAGCGCTTTCGAGACCGGCATCGCACTGCTGCCGCTGGCCATCGGCAGTTTCGCCGCGAGCGGCTTCGGTGCCCAGCTCGCCAGCAGCAAGGGCGCGGTCTGGACCGTGCGCCTGGGCATCGCGCTCGAACTGGCCGGCGTCGCCGGGATCGGCCTGCTCGTCGGCCCAGGGACCGCGTGGTGGGCGACGGTGCCAGCGCTCTTCGTCTACGGGGTGGGCGTCGGCCTCGCGACCGCGCAGCTCACTGGCGTCGTGCTCGTCGACGTGCCGGTGGCCGACAGCGGCCAGGGCGCGGGCACCCAGAGCACCAGCCGTCAGGTGGGCTCCGCGCTCGGCATCGCGATCCTGGGCACCGTGCTGTTCACCACCCTCGGCGCCCGGCTGTCGGGCAGCCTCGCCGGCGTCTCCGGGCTCCCAGCCGGGCAGCGCGCGGCGATCGTGACCGCCGTCAAGCAGAGTGCCGGCGCGGCGATCGGCCGGCTGGCCGCCGACCCGGGCACCGCGCAGGTCGCGGCCCTCGCGAGGGACGCGTTCTCCCAGGCGACACGCCTCACCGCGTTTTGCGCCGCGTTCTTCCTCGCCCTGGGCCTGCTTGCCACCTTCTCGCTCGGGCAAGGCGACACCGCGAGCCGGGGCGCCAGCATCCCGGATGACGCCGCCACCTCGCCGCTGAGACACTAGCGGGTCGCGGCCTGGTCTCGCCCGGCGACGCCGAGGTCGCGCAGCATGGCACGGGCCGCCCGCCGGCCGGTGACCGCGCCACTTCTGCCGGCAGATGAACTGGCGCCGCGCGGCGTGGCGGTGCGTATTCTAACCATCACCGGCATGGAAGGCAGAACGATGGCAGTACCTGTTCCCGACGACATGCACGCCTTGCTCACACCGCCAGACGCGGCGGAGGCGGCGCTGCTCATGCGCGGCTTCCGCTCCGCCTCCTGCGAGCCCGGTGGCCCGACCCAGATCCAGCGGCTGCTGTTCGACGCGGTCACCCGCGCCATGACCGGCTTCGAGGTCGATATCGCCGCGTCCGCCCCGATCGGCGCCGAGGAGTTCGCCGGCGCACTGGCCCGCCGCAACCTGGCCTTCCGCACCAGGATCGTGCAGATCATGGTGCTCGGCGAGCTGGTCCTCTCCCCGCTGCCCGAGACCGTCGCGGCCCGCGTGGCCTCGTTCGCCGCTGCTCTCGGGGTTGCCGAGGACCTGGTCCGCACCGCCGAGGAGTTCGCGGCAGGCAGCCTGGAACTGGCTTCGGCCGACTTCGAACGCAATGGTTACCTGCAGGCCGCGGCGAACGCCTCGGCCCTGCACTCCTCGCACGTACTGAACCAGGCATGGGCCGCCGCTCCCGACGACGCGCGGCTGGCGGCTCGCTGGGAGGCGCTCGCTGAACTGCCGCCCGGCACGCTCGGCCGCCGGGTACACGAGTTTTACGAGTCCAGGGGCTTCGTCGTGCCTGGCAGGCCCGGCTCCGCACCGCCGCTGCTCGCCCAGCACGACTGGGTGCACGTGCTCGCCGACTACGGCACCACGGTCGAGAACGAGATAGAGGTCTTCGCCTTCATCGCCCGCGCCAGCGACGACCCGCAAGCGTTCAGCTTGCTGGCGATGGTCGTCTCGTTGTTCGAGACCGGCTACCTCGCCCGCGGTGCCGGGCTGTTCGAAGCAGACCGCGGCCACCTCGCCCGCGCCGGAATGACCGAGCGTCTCGCCGATGCCCTGCGGCGCGGAGCCCTCACCCCCGGCTCGACCGACTTCCTCGGACTTGACTGGTTCGCCCTCGCCGACAATCCTGTCACCGTCGTGCGGGAAAAGCTCGCCCTGCCACCGAAATCGGCCGGCGCGCTGCGCGCCGGAAGCGTCGGCCCCTGGCAACTAGGAGGCATCAGCCCGTTCCAGCTCGCCGCGGGACAGCGCATGGCCGAGGCCGCAGGCCGGCCCTACGACAGCTATGGCGCCTCCGCCGTGTGACTATTGGCCCTACCGGGCCGCGAGCAGCCGGCCGCTAGTTGACCCCGTGGCCTGCCTTGGAGGAGGTAGCGGTGATCGTCCAGGTGATCGGCCCGCGCTGTCGCGAGGACCTCTGCCTGGATGCGGGACAGGCGATCGAGACGAGTCTCGGCATCATCACCCCCATCGATCCGCGCTAGACGCCACCCGCCCGGCATGACCCGGCGCGCCACCGTGCCCCGGTCGGCACCGACCGGGGCGCTGTCGATTCCGCGGAGCGAGTCAGCCGCCACCGTCCGCCTCGGCCGGGTCGTAGCGGGAGACGAGGATCAGCGCCACCACGAAGACGGCGATCATCGCGACGAGCAGCGCCAGTTCGCTCGTGCTGACCGGCTCCTCGCTGCTCAGCACGAAGAGGATCTTCCTGATCACGGCGACGAGGCCGACCGCGAGCAGCGGCTGCGCGACCAGGTGGTGGGCGCGCAGCGAGAGCACCACGGTGTGCATGATCTCCACCAGGATCAGCACGAGCAGCACCCGGTTGAGCAGGTTGATCACCGCGGTCTCCACCGACACGTGGCGGATGTCGCGCAAGAAGTCAACGACGCCGAGGACGAGCACGACCACGGCCAGGGCGACGAGCATCACCCCGACGATTACCGACAAGACGTCCTGGGCATGCTCAAGCGCCCAGATGATCCGGGCCGTACCGCCCGGCCGCTCTTCGTCCTCAGACATGTCGCTCATTATTGGGTTTGCCGCGGCCGGCGGGAACCGGTAGCCGGCCCCCTTTCCCGCACCCAGGGAGTGCAGCAGAACGAGGGCGTGTTTCACCCGCTCCCCCGCCGCGGCGTAAGGTTCCCTGTCGAGACATATCCGCCGACGACCTAGCAGCGAGGCGAGGTAGCCATGACACGTCAGCTGTCCGCGGACGTCGCCGTCCCTTCGCAGTGCTACCTGGCCGAAGGGCCGGTCTGGGACCCTGGCACGCGGCTGCTGCGCTGGGTGGACATCAATCCTGGCCACGTCCACGGCTTCGACCCGGCTACTGGCGCGCACACCCGGTTCGCGGCCGCGGGGGCCGACGGGCCAGCCGTCCCGCGGCCGGACGCGGTCCCGGTCGGCGCCATCGGGCTGACGGCCGCCGGCGGCCTGGTCTTCGCGCTGGTGGACGGGTTCGCGCTCGGGCCCGGCCAGCCCGGTGCCGCGGGCGACTACCCGCTGACCCGCATCGAGGGGTTCGCGGTCGATACCTCCGTGATCCGGTTCAACGACGGCAAGCCGTCGCCGTGGGGTGACTTCTGGGCCGGGACAATGCCCTGGCGGAGGGGCGGGCCGGCCTGCGCCTTGTACAAGCTCTCGCCGGACGGGCCGGTGACGGAGTTGTTCGGGGGGGTCGGCCTGTCCAACGGGCTTGACTGGTCCGACGACCGCACGCGCTTCTTCTACGCCGACAGCTTCAGCGGCGGGGTCGACGTCTTCACCTGCGACCCGGCGACGGGCGAACTCGGCGCGCGCCGCCGCTTCGTCACCATCGACGAGGGCATTCCCGACGGCCTGACCCTCGACGCTGACGGCTGCCTGTGGCTCGCCGTCTTCGGCACGGGCGAGGTCCGCCGCTATACTCCCGCCGGCGACCTTGACACGGTGATCCGCCTCCCGGTCGACCAGCCCACCTCGATGACCTTCGGCGGCGACGGCCTCTCCACCCTTTACATCACCACCGCCCGCGAGAACCTGACCGAGGCGGAGATAGCGCCCCAGCCCCACGCCGGCGACATCTTCGCCTGCGCCCCGGGGACAACGGGCCGGCCCGCTAACCGCTACCGCGCCTTAGGGTGGTCGGTGGGCGCCTTGACGTTCCCCGTGTAGTAGATGGTCACGCCGCCGACGTTGACGCCCTTCAGCCCGAGGTCGGCGAAGTTGTACATCCACTCCTCCGACCACGCCCGCTCGACGATGATCGCGCCCACCCCCGAGTCCTGGACGTACTGCTCGAAGCCCAGCTTGTTAGCCGGGGTGAGGACGCTGACGGCGGCGACGGGCAGCGGCAAGGCGTCGACCTGGGAAAGGGACGCGTTGATGAAGCCGCCGTCGATGCGGAAGTAGAAGCCCGTATCGGCCTGGAACAGCATGCCGGCGTTACCGCGGTGCGACACGATGACGACGATCTCTCCCGGCGTCAGGTACCGCTTGTACAGGCCGTCGCTGAAGAAGGCCGGCAGCGCGTTGACGGGCTGCAGTGACGGTATCGCCGGCGTCCAGTTCCTGGGCGGCGGCGGGACGACCACCTCGGCGAACGTGGGCAGGTTGGCGAAGATCGCGGCGAGCGCCACCAGGGCGAGGGCCCAGCGCCCGGCGCGCGCCAGCCAGCCCCGGTCAACTGCCGCGAGCCAGAGCGCGAGCGCCATCGCGAGCGCCAGGTAACCGAAGAGGATGAACCTGATGGGCTCGGCGCTGCGCAGGAACATCAAGTTCCACATCCCGCCCCACGGCAACGGGAAGAGCTGGTGCCCGTCGATGATCAGGTTGGGGCCCCCGGCGAACGCGACGATGATCACGAACCCGATGGCGAGGAACCTGATCACGCGGCGCCGCCAGCCGAATACCGCGAGCAGCACCAGGATCACCAGCAGCGGGATGCCCAGGTAC
>DASWAE010000170.1:0-21566 GCA_036391275.1 Trebonia sp. | reverse complement strand
CGTCCCGTCGCGACCCTCCATGCCACCAGCGCCCAGTATGGCGTGGCCGGGGTGGCGTTCAGCCCCGACGGCACGCTGCTGGCCACGGCCGGCGGTGACGGCACGGTGCGGCTGTGGAACCCGGTCACCCGCCAGCCGGCCGGCGCCCCCCTCCGCGCCAGCGCCCAGTATGGCGTGTCCGCGGTGGCGTTCAGTCCCGATGGCACGCTGCTGGCCAGCGCCGAGGGCGATGGCACGGTGCGGTTGTGGGATTCCATCACCCGCCGCCCCGCCGGCGCGCCCATCCAGACCGGCACCGGCTTTAATCTTGGCGTTCACTGGATCGCGTTCAGCCCCGACGGCACGCTGCTGGCCGTCGGCGGCGGCGACGGCACCGTGCGGCTGTGGAACCCGGTCACCCGCCGGCCCGCCGACGGGCCCCGCCACGCCACCGGCAGCGCCCGCTACGGCGTTCACGGGGTGGCGTTCAGCCCCGACGGCACGCTGCTGGCCACCGCCGACGGCGACGGCACCGTACGGCTGTGGAACCCGGTCACCGGCCAGCCCGTCGACGCGCCCATCCAGGTCAACGCCCAGACCGGCGTGGCCGGGGTGGCGTTCAGCCCCGACGGCACGCTGCTGGCCAGCGCCGACGGCGACGGCACCGTACGGCTGTGGCAAGTATCGCTATACACGCATCCTTATGCGGCGCTTTGCGCCTACGTTGGACCACCGACGCCGCAAGAATGGAACCAGTACGCCTCCGGCGAACCGCAGCCGAAGGCCTGCGGCTGAACGCCCGGGCACCCTGGCGGCCACCGCCGCTCAGGCTAACGTAAGCTGCGGCCGCTAGCGCGGATCGTGGCGCTGGCGAGCGGCCGCCTCACCGGCACGGAGCCGCTGACGATCTTCACCACTCTGTCCCTGCCACATAGTCGCGGCGACGGAGTATCCGCCGCGCACAGGAGTCCCGGTTCTGGGCGCATGCTGCCGGTGGCGCGTGCTGGAGCCCTGCTGCCGAAGGGGAAGAAGGCGGGACGGCCGCCGAGGCACAGCGGGCGGCGCCTGATCGACGGGATCCGCTCGGCTGCGGGGACCTGCGGCCGGCGCCGCCGGGTCCTTCGCCTCTGCCGGTGAGCCAGGTGCGTCACTAGGGTGGATTGTGGTGGGAAAGTGGCTGTGGCCGGCTGCTGGCAGTGGCGGCATGGCACGCGGCCGGCGTGCCACTCACGGAGGTGAGCACGGTGAAGCGCAGTATCCACATCGAGGCCCCGGTAGAGAAAGTCTTCGCTTTCGTCAAGGACCCGAGGAACGTCCCGGAGGGCTTCACGGAGCACATGGAAGTACGGGACGTCAAGCTGACCGACGAGGGCACGGGCAGCTACTACAGCTGGGTGTTCCACGTCGCCGGCCTTCCCGTCGAGGGATTCGACGTGTATACGGAGTTCATCCCCAACCAGCGCATCACGGACAGGTCGTCGTTCCCGATGACGCGCGACTTCATCACCACGTTCGAGCCTGAAGGCTCCGGGATGAAGCTGACGGTGGAGACCGGTCATGGTTCGTTCTGGCGGTTCCCGCCCTTCAGGCAGTTGGCGGACCTGGGCCAGACCATGATGTTCGACCGCTTCATGCCCGCGCTGAAGGCCCAGATGGAGGGCTGACCGATGCTAGTGAACGAACAGGGGCAGGCGGGCCGTTCTGCCTCCCCGGTCACTTCGCCGCCGTCGCCGCCCTGGGCGCGTGCCCGGCGTGTCGTCTCATGGCTGGCCCTGGGGCTCGCCGGGGCAGAGGTGATCGTCGGGGCGGTCGCGGTCGCTACTGAGCCGCCTGGAGGGGCAACCGGGTGGGGCGAGGACCTGTCCATGACGCTCATCACCGTCGTGCCGCTGGT
This sequence comes from Trebonia sp., assembly GCA_036391275.1. GTDB lineage: Bacteria > Actinomycetota > Actinomycetes > Streptosporangiales > Streptosporangiaceae > Trebonia. Next base: position 19,693 of record DASWAE010000170.1, on the reverse strand, counting down.
CGCGGTCGGCCTGGCACTCCGCTCCCCGCGCCGGGGCGCCGTGCGGGCAACCGCGGTAACGGCCCTGATGGTCGCCGCCCTGATTGGCCTGACGCTGCTCGGCTACCTGTTCTGGGGGGGTGACTGGGACACGTTCGGGCTGCGGGAAAAGATCCTCGCTTCGCTCGAGATGATTCCCCCGATCGCCGTCTACCTCGCCGCCTTCCTGGCCGGACTGCCCGCATTCGGGAGACGGTGGCCTGTTCTCCCAGACAGGTGAGGTAGCGCGGCGGGGGTGGCAGTCATGGGCTGATGTCACCGCCCCGAGCGCAATCACGGATGCCGACTTCACCGGGAACCTGGCGTCCCGGGTCCGGCGCTGCTCACGGGCGGGAGCCCCGGAGGTTCCGCGCTCTAGTGGGCAGTCCGCTCGCAGATCTCCCCGGGGACTTACGATGACCTGCCTGTTCAACGATAACTTGCAGAGCCCTGGGTGCCGGGCGCGGCGGACCGGGTGCTGACGGCGCCCGTCCGGTGGCGGATGATGGGTGCATGATCGGTGACCGGTGGGGTGTCAGCCAGAGCGAGGTGCTGGGCGCCTACCCGTGCGATGACTTCGTTGCCTCACCGGTCCTGCAGGCGTGGCGGGGCATCCGCGTCGAGGCGCCCGCCGGGGCCGTGTGGCCATGGGTCGCGCAGATCAGGCTCGCGCCGTACTCCTATGACTGGATCGACAACCGCGGCCGGCGCTCGCCCCGTGAGCTGACGGGCCTTCCCGAACCGCGGGCCGGGGACAGGTTCACCGCGGCCGGCGGGCGCCCGCTGGGCCGGATCGTGTCGGTCGACCCGGGCAGGCAGCTGACGGGCACCATCATGGGCGCCTTCATGTCCTATGTCCTGGTACCCCAAGATGACGGCGCGACGCGCCTGCTGCTCAAGGTCACCGCGCGGCCCCGGCGCTGGGCCGCCCCGGCGCTGTCGGTCGGCGACCTGATCATGGCCAGGCGGCAGCTGCTGAACCTCAAGAAGCTCGCCGAGCGCCACCACCGCCAGGCAAGCCCGCAGCCAGCCCGCTGACCGGGCCGCCGGCAGCAAGAAGGCAGGCCAGGGGCCCTTCAGAGGCCGGCTTCGCCATCGACGCGTACGAGGAGACCCCGGGATGGCGCGAACGGCTGTACGCCGCGTTCGGCGCGATCGTCGAGGCAAGAGGCGCGCTCGCGGCGGAGATGGGTAAGCGCGCGGCCAGCAGCGCGGTCGCAGAAGCAGCGGTGACCGTTCAGCTGAAGCCATACGGGCGGCGTACCGTGTGACCCAATTGGGGCATGACCGGACGACAGGGGCCTGCGGCGCGGCCCGTGATCTTGAGAGTCGCCAGCAGCTGGCTCATCCTCAGCGTGCGGCTGCCGTTTGGCGCCGCGGACCCCGTAGACATCGCTTTCTTGGCCTCCTCGCTGCTCGCGGCGGCCGGTGACGTCAGGTGGCCCGCCCGTACGGCCTGCGCCGGACGGGCGACGGGGGGAGATCGGTCATCGAGGCGGTGATGATCCCCTGCAGCGCGTCGATGAGGCCATTGGCTTCATCGGCCCAGGTCGGCCTGCTGACGGGACGCCCCTCGGCGAGCGCGCCCTCGCGCTCGGCGCAGACGAAGACGATAAGGTGCTGCATCATGCCCCGGCGGAGCTCGGTGCTCAGGTCCGCCGGGCCGGGAAAGAACTTGTGGAGCGCCTCCCAGGTCTGCTCCACGGAGTCCGAGTGGCTGCCCTCTTCGACCACGATCGGCCGCAGGGTGGGGTTGTTCATGGCCTGGGCGCACACCCGGGCGAAGTACGAGTTCGGGCCGAGCGCCTCGAACCGGTCCGTCCACGGCCGCACCAGGCAGCCGAGCAGTTCCTTCAGTCCGGCCGAGTCGTCCAGCCCGGCCAGCATCTCCATCCGGGACCGCTCCACCTCGGCCGTGAAGCGGCGGGTGATCGCCCGGACGAGATCGGCCTTGGTGCCGAAGTGATAGCCCGCCACCCAGGTATTGCCCTGGCCGGCCGCCTCGGCGATGCGCCGGTTGGACGCCGCGAAGATTCCCTGCTCCGCGAACAGCCGCTCGGCGGTGTCGAGGATCAGCTCGCGCGTCGAGGCCTTGCCAGCGCCGGCGGAGCCAGCGCGGTCCGCCGTCACGTGGTCGGCGCCTGGAACGCGCCCTGCTGCGCCAGCCGGGCGAAGTTGACCGTGCTTCCCGCCGTCGTGCCGCCGTCGACCGGCATCACGATGCCGGTCACGTAGGCCGACCGGTCGCTCGCCAGGTACAAGGCCGCCTCGGCGACATCGGCGGCGGTCCCGTCGCGCTGCAGTGGCCGCATGGCGGCCATTATCTTCCTGGTCCCCGCCACCGCGGCGTCCGCGTCAGCCCGGTCCGCCACCGAGCTCGCGAGCAGCGGGGTCGGGATGTTTCCTGGCGCGATGCAGTTGACCCTGATGTTGTACTCGGCGAGGGCGATCGCGGCCGACTTGCTCGCGTGGATCACGGCCGCCTTGGACGCCCGGTAGGTGATCACCGACCGGCCCGCGGTCAGGCCGCCGATCGAGCTGACGTTGATGATCGACCCGCCGCCGGCTCCTGCCATGTGCCGGGCCGCGTGCGTGGTCCCCGCCAGCACGCCGAGCACGTTCACGCCCATCACCCGGCCGAAGTCGGCGAGGTCGTCGTCGAGGAAGCTGCGGTGCATCGTGCCGGAGACGCCCGCGTTGTTGACCATCACGTGCAGTCCGCCGAACGAGTGCAGGGTGAACTCGACCAGGCCGCGGACTTCCTCCGGGTCGGCCACGTCGACCGCGTGGAAGACCGCCGCCGGGCCGAGTGACTCCGCCAGCTCCTTGCCCGGGGCGGCGTTCAGGTCGGCGATGACCACCCGCGCCCCTTCGGCCACGAACCGCCGGGCGATACCGCGGCCGATGCCGCCGGCCCCGCCGGTGACGATCGCGACCCGCCCGTCTAGCTCGGTTACGTTCACGCCCGTCACCAGGTGACCGGCAGGTGATAGACCCCGTAGGCGATCCCGTCGTGCTTGAACTCGACCTGGCCGAGGGTGGTAGCCAGGCTCAGGGTGGGGATGCGGCGGAAGAGGGTGCCGTACACCACCTGCAGCTCTACCCGCGCCAGCTGCTGGCCGATGCACTGGTGCAGGCCGAAGCCGAACGCATGGTGGGCCGAGGCCGGCCGGCGCAGGTCGAGAACGTCGGGGTCGGGGAAGACACGGGGGTCGCGGTTACCGGAGGCGAGCTCGATCAGGATGCCCTCGCCGGCCTTGATGGCCTCGCCGCCGATCTCGATGTCCTCCTTGGCGATCCGCCGCTGGCCCATGTGGACGATGCCGAGGTAGCGCAGCAGCTCCTCCGTCGCCGCCGCCGCCACCTGCGGGTCGTCGGATTCCCGCAGGATGGCGAGCTGGCCGGGGTGCTCGAGCAGGGCCACGGTGGCCAGCGCGATCATGTTGGCGCTGGTCTCGTGGCCGGCCACGAACAGCCCGACCCCCATGGCGGCCGCCTCTTCCGCCTCGATCTCGCCATCGGTTACCCGCTGCGCCAGGTCCGAGACCACGTCGTCGCGCGGTTCGGCCATCCTGGCCCGCACCAGGTCGGCGAAGTAATCGTGCTGCCAGCGGAAGGTCGCCATCTGGGCCTGAGCGTCGACGTCCTTCTTCATCCCGACCGACGCCTGGGCCGAGAACGTCGCGTGGTCCTCCCACGGCACGCCCATGATGGTACAGATCATCCGGGTCGGCAGTGGCAGCGCGATCGCCTCGACCAGGTCGGCCGGCTTGGGCCCGGCCAGCATCTGGTCGATGAGGTCGTCGGTGATCTCCTGTATCACCGCCCGCATCGCGTTGACTCGCTTGAACGTGAACGGGGCGGTCATCATCCGGCGGAATCGCGTGTGCTCGGGCTCGTCGGTGTTGAACACCGACGGGGCCCGGTGCGGCGCTATCCGCTCCATGCCCACGTGCCAGTGCGGGAACCCGGGCAGCCGGTCGTTCACGCTCACCCGCGGGTCCGACAGCAGGGCACGCTGCTCAGCGTGCCCGGTGATGATCCACGGGGTGCTGTCGTTCCAGATCCGGACCCGGGAGACCGGGTGCTTGGCGGCCGCTTCCCGCAAGTGCAGCGGCGGGTCGAACGGGCAGCCCGCTTCCCGGCTCATCGGGAAGAACGGGGGGTCGTCGGTGCCAGTCGCGTCCTGAGCCTGCGAAGAGGTCATCTCGCTCCTTGTGGTGCCGGCCGCGCTGGCCGGTTGAGGTCAGTCCTGAATCTGGATCGCCAGCGCCGGGCAGACCCCGGCCGCACGCCGCACGTCGTCCTCCTCGGCGGCGTCGGGGACAGCCTTCACCAGGACGACGACGCCGTCCTCGTCCCGCTGGTCGAAGACATCAGGCGCAGTCGCGGCGCACTGGCCTGCCGCGATGCACTTGTCCTGGTCGACTGCGACTCTCATGAATGGCTCCTGTCCTCTTTGGTGGCGACCGTAACGCTGCCTCGAAGGTTAAGTCAACTGACTGAGACAGAACAAGCTAACTGATTCACAAGAATGCCTGATAGATGACTAGATCTGGGATCGCTAGTGCTGGTCATCTCAGGAACTTTTAAATCACGTGGTTGACAGCGGCCAGTGGCAGGTGGTCCACTCACGTTCATGACGACTCAGACCGAACCGACCGCGTTCTATCCGCCGGAAGGTTTCGGGGCGCCCAAGGATCGCCGGGCCTCCGGGGCCGGACCGGTCGGCCTGCCCGCGGGGACGAAGGTGTTCTCCGCGGACAACCACATCTCGCTGGCGGAGGACATCTTCTACGAGCGCCTGCCCGCCTCGATGCGGGAGCACGCGCCGCGCATCTGGTACAAGGACGGCGCCTTCGAGCTCGGTGCCATGGACACGTCGTTCCTGCCGCGCCAGTTCACCCACGTGCTGATGCAGTACGACCCGCTGGAGGGGTCGAGCACCAAGGACCTGGACCGGCGGCTTGAGCAGCTCGCCGCCGACGGCGTGGACCGGGAACTCGCCTTCCCCAACGCGGTGCTGGCGCTGCTGCACTTCCCGGACAAGGCCCTGCGCGAGGCGTGCTTCCGCGTCTACAACGAGTACGTCGCCGAGTTGCAGGAGCGGGCACCCGGGCGCTTCTACGGGGTCGGCCTGATCAACTGGTGGGACGCCGCCGGGGCGGCCCGGACGCTCACCGAGCTGAAGGCGCTCGGCCTGAAGACGTTCCTGCTGCCCCTGAACCCGGGCAAGGACGACGACGGTAACGTCATCGACTACGGCGGCACCGCGATGACCGGGGTCTGGGACGCGATCGAGGAATCCGGCGTCGCCGTTTCCCACCACATCGGCGAGACCGGGCTGAGCACGCCCTGCGAGCACAACATGATGCTGGTGGCGATGATCTGCCAGGTCGCCTCGTTCCGCGAGATGTTCGGCAAGTACCTCTTCACCGGCATCCTCGACCGCCACCCGGGGCTGAAGATCGGTTGGTTCGAGGGCGGGGTCAACTGGGTCCCGGCCGCGCTGCAGGACGCCGAGCACATGCTCGCGTCGTACCAGCACATGCGGACCCGCGCCGTGGAGCACGACGTCCGGCACTACTGGCGGACCCACATGTACTCCTCGTTCATGGTGGACCCGCTCGGCCTCAGCCTGATCGACCAGATCGGTGAGGACCGGATCATGTGGTCCTCGGACTTCCCGCACAACGAGAGCACCTTCGGCTACTCCGGGCGGTCGCTGTCGGCGGTGGTCGACTCGGTCGGCCCGGAGCGGGCGGAGAAGGTCGTCAGCGCCAATGTGCAAGCCTTCCTTGACATCTAACGAGGCATGCGATGACCGTCACCGACATTCCCGACGTCCCCGACATCGCCCGCATGCGCCGGGAGACGGGACAGAAGCTGCGTGACGCGATGGCCCGCCACGGCGTCGACGCCTTGGTCCTGATCGGCAACAGCAAGGTCAGCTACGCCACCGGCGTGAGCTGGCCGCTTGGCGACTCAGGGCTGGCGCACGTGGACCGGCCGGTCGCGGTGGTGCTGGCCGGCGACCCGGAGCCGCACCTGTTCATGCCGTTCCGCGAAGGGGCTGGTCCCGGACCGGAGCTGGCCGCCGGCCACCTGCACGACCCGGTGTACCTGGAGTACGACGAGGGCGCGGAGCTCTTCGCCGCCCAGCTTGCCGGCCTGGTGCCGTCGGGCGCGGTGATCGCCGTCGATGAGCTCACCGGGGCCATGCGGCGGCTACAGCACCGCTTGTTTCCCGGCGGCCTGGTCGACGCGGGGCGGATCGTCAGCGCGGCCAAGGCGGTCAAGACCGCCGACGAGGTCGCCTGCATGCGGCGGGCCCTGCGGATCACCGAGGAAGCCATCGCCGATGTCGAACGGGCGGTGGCGCCCGGCGTCCGCCAGGTGGACCTGTCCGGCCGGTTCGTCCGCCGCGCGTTCGAACTCGGCGCCACCGCCAACGTGCTCGACCCGATCTGGCAGGTGATGCCGCCAAGCCGGGCGGAAGGCGTGTGGACCATCCACGGTGACCTGGCGCTGCCGCTGCTGACCACCGAGCGCGAGCTGGTCCGCGGTGACGTGCTGTGGGTCGACGTGAGCGTCAGCTGGGGCGGGTACTGCTCCGACTTCGGCCGCACCTGGGTCGTCGGCCAGGACCCGTCGCCGCGGCAGCGGGCGCAGTTCCGGCGGTGGACCGAGATCACCGACGCGGTCCACGCGGTGACCAGGGCAGGGGCGACCGGCGCGGAGCTGACCAAGGCGGCGATTGAAGCCCACGGCGACGGCACCAGGCCGTGGGTCAAGCACTTCTACCTCGGGCACGGCCTCGGGGTCGACGCGGCCGAGATGCCGTTCGTCGGCACCGACCTGGGCGACCAGTTCGACCAGAGCCTGGTTCTCGAGGCAGGCAACATCCTCGTACTCGAGCCGGTCGTCTGGGAAGACGGCACCGGCGGCTACCGCGCTGAGGAAGTCATGCTGATCACCGATGACGGGTACATCATGCTCTCCGACTACCCCTACACGCCCTATGGCGACTGAAGTCCGGCCGGACGACCGCGCACTTCGCCTCGGGCGGCGGGAGCGCGCGCTGGCCCAGATGAAAGCCCACGACCTCGACGTCCTCGTGCTGGGACGGACCGCCAACGTCCGTTACGTGACCGGTGCCCCCACCATCTGGACGGCCGGCACGTCATCGTTCGGCCCCGCCTGCATGCTGGTCCGCTCCACCGGGTCCATCCACCTGCTCAGCACCTGGGACGAGGGGATCCCCGAGGACATTCCCCGGGAGAACCTGTTCGGCCTCACCTGGAACCCGATGAACACGATCGAGGTGCTGCGGCGCGTCGAGGGCACGGCGGCGGCCCGCCGGGTGGGCACCGACGCCATGTCACCGGCCTTCGCCCAGGTGCTGCCGGCCGCCTTTCCCGCCGCCGAGCTTGTCGACGGCGAGCTGGCGATGCGAGCGGCGCGCCGGATCAAGACCGCCGAGGAACTGGCCGTGCTGCGCCAGGCGGTCGAGGTGGCAGAGACCAGCCTGGCCAAGGCGGTCGCCGAACTGCGGCCCGGGGTGACGGAGAAGGAGCTGGCCGGGGTGCTGCTCGAGGCAGCCGCCGCGGGCGGGGCGACCATCCCCGCGGACCAGGACGCCGCGGTTGTCACCAGCCGCGAGCACCCCTGGCGGCGGGCGGGCGGCGACGGCCGGGCCGCACCGGGCGACCTGGTCGCCTTCACCGCGGGAGTCGTCGCGCACGGCTACATCGCCGAGGCCGGCCGGACCCATGCCGTGGGCGGGGCTGTGCCGGCGGCGCTGGCCGCGCGGTGCGACCGGGTATGGGACCGGCTGCTCGCGGCCTGCCGCCCGGGTGCCCCCGCCAGCGACCTGCTTGACGCCTACACCGGGATCGGCGAGACCCTGCCGCCGATGCCGGCCGCCCGTGGGCTTGGCCTCGGCTTCGACCCGCCGGTGGTGACCGGCGGGCTGCCGCGAACCGCGGCGGAGGAGCGCATCGAGGCGGGCATGGTGCTCGCCCTCACCGGCTACGTGTGGGAAGCCGGCACCGGAGCGGTCTTCCGCCGCGACTCGGTCCTGGTCACCGACAACGGTCCAGAACTGCTGACGACCGCCCCCGTCGGCTAACCGGCCAACCAACTCCGAGGAGTCTCCTTGCCCGCTGCCGAACGTCCGAGCCCGGAAGAGATCGTCGTCTACGAGAAGGACCCGGCCACCAAGATCGCGACCATCACCCTCAGCAGGCCCGAGCGGCTGAACGCGCCCACTAGCGCGGCCCGGCTGCGCTACGCCGGGCTGCTGCACCGCGCGAACATCGACGACGACGTGAAGGTGCTCGTCATCCGCGGCCTCGGCCAGGACTTCGGCAGCGGGGTCGACCTGCCGGAGTTCATGGCGGCGCTGAACGGCGATGACGACGTCCCCCGGCTGGCCGAGTACCACCTCACGCCGGACGACGACGTGCGGCTGCCGCCGCGCGACTCGTTCCGCGGCGGCGCGCAGCTCACCCAGTGGTTCGCCAACCCCCGCGGCGGCTGCCGCAGCCTGCAGGAGTTCAAGAAGATCAGCATCGTCGAGGTCAAGGGCTACTGCTACGGGTGGCACTTCTACCAGGCCGGCGACGCCGACCTGGTGATCGCGTCCGACGACGCGCTGTTCGGCCACGCCTCGTTCCGCTACCAGGGCTGGGGCCCGCGCATGTGGACCTGGGTGCAGATGATGGGCCTGCGCAAGTTCCAGGAGATGGTCTTCACCGGGCGTCCCTTCACCGCGGCCGAGATGTACGACTGCAACTTCCTCAACCGCGTCGTGCCGCGCGACCAGCTTGAGGCCGAGACGCAGAAGTACGCGCTGGCCTGCTCGCGCAACCGGCCGACCGACACGGTGTTCCAGCAGAAGCTCTTCTTCGAGCTGTACAAGCAGTTCCAGGGCGAGAACATGGGGTCGATGCTGACCGGCCTGTTCGAGTCGCTCGGGCACTACGCCCGCCCGGACCAGGCCGAGATGACGCTCAGCAAGGAGGTATTCGAGCGCGGGCTCACCAACGCGGTCAAGGACAATGACGCGCAGTTCCCGCCCGACTTCCGGCTCAGCCGCAAGGGCCGCGCCCAGCCCGGGGAAGAGGGTCCGTAATGGGCGAGGACGCCCGTGGCCCGCTCAGCGGCTACCTGGTCGTCGACCTGTCCAGCGGGATCGCGGGCGCGTACTGCACGCGGCTGCTGGCCGACGGCGGGGCCACGGTGATCAAGGTCGAGCCGCCCGAGGGCGACGCCCTGCGCCGCTGGACCGCCTCCGGTGAACCGCTGCCGGACGGCCGGGACGCGCCGCTGTTCAGCTACCTTGCGGGCGGCAAGCAGAGCGTCGTCTTCGGACCGGACGGCGACGAGGCGGCCGCGGACCTCGACGAGCTGCTCGGTCACGCGCACGCGGTGGTGTGGTCGCCAGGGCCGGCCGCTGACGCGGTCGGTGCCAGCGCGCCGCGGTCCCTGCTCTCCGCCCGCCCGCACCTGGCGGTGGCCGCGATAACCCCGTTCGGCCTGGACGGGCCGTGGCGGGACAAGCCCGCCACCGAGTTCACCCTCCAGGCCTGGTCCGGCGGGATCGTCGGCCTGGGCCGGGGGGCGCCTGACCGGGCGCCGGTGCACGTCGGCGGCCAGGTGGGGGAGTGGCTGTCCGGCGCGTACACGGCCGTCGGCATCCAGGCCGCGCTGGCGGCCGCGCGCGCGGCAGGCGCGGGGCAGCTCATCGACCTGTCGATGCTCGAGGTCGCCGTGATGTGCATGACCTACTACCCGGTGACGTTCTTCGAGACGCTGCACCGGCCCTGGCGGTCCGAGCGCTCGCTGTTCGTGCCCGGTGTCGCCGCGGCCAAGGACGGCCTGGTGGCCCTAGGCTGCGGCACCGCACAGCAGTGGTTCGACCTCTGTGCCATGGTGGGCCACCCGGAGTGGATCGACCGCACCCCGCCGGTCCGCCTGGGCGAGCTCACCCACCGGCACGGACCGGAGCTGCGCGAATGGATCGCCGACCATACGGTCGCCGACATCAGGGAGCTGGCCACGGCCTTCCGTGTCCCCAATGCGCCGGTCAGCAGCGGCGCGACCGTCACCGAGCTTGAGCACTTCCGGGAGCGCGGGGTGTTCCGCCGCAACCCGACGGGGGAGTTCCTGCAGCCGGCCGGGCCGTACCGGCTGTCACCCGACGTGCTGCTCCCGCCGCGCCCGGCCCCGCGGGTCGGCCAGCACAGCGGCACCTGGCGGGAGGCCGCCGCCGCGGCGCGCCAGTCCCGTCAAGCACCGGGTCCGTGCGGCTCCGCCGCCGGTACCCAGCTGCCGTACGCCGGCCTGCGCGTCCTTGACCTGACTGCCTTCTGGGCCGGGCCGTCCGCCACGCACATCCTGGCGATGCTCGGCGCGGAGGTGATCCACGTGGAGTCCACCACCCGGCCGGACGGCGCCCGGATGATCGCCGGGATCCCGGTGACCGAGGACCAGTGGTGGGAGAAGAGCCCCATCTTCCGCGCGCTCAACACCAACAAGAAGAGCGTCACGGTTGACTTCCAGACCGAGCGCGGCCTGGAACTGCTCAAGAAGCTGATCGCCGCCAGCGACGTCATCGTCGAGAACTACACGCCACGGGTCCTCGACCAGATCGGGCTGGACTACGACGGGGTCCGGGCCCTGCGCCCCGGCATCGTCATGGTGCGCATGCCAGGCTTCGGCTTGACCGGCCCGATGCGGGACAACCCGGCGTTCGCCTACGTGATCGAGGACGCGGCCGGCCTCAGCTGGCTGACCGGGTACCCGGGCGACAACCCGGTCGAGCCGTACTCGGTTGGCGACCCGAACGCAGGCCTGCACGCGCTCAACGGCCTGCTGCTCGCCCTGGAGCACCGGCGCCGCACCGGGGAGGGCGTCCTGGTGGAAGCGGCCATGGTGGAAGCGGCCGTCAGCATCGCCGCCGCGCAGCCGATCGAGTTCTCCGCCTTCGGCGCGCTGCTGCAGCGGGACGGCAACCGGGGGCCGCTGGCGGCGCCGCAGAACCTGTACCGGTCGGCCGACACCGACGAGTTCGGCCGCGTAGACGCGTGGGTCGCCGTCGCGGTCGCGACCGACGAGCAGTGGTCCGCGCTGGCCGCCGCCCTCGGTCACCCGGCCTGGACCGCCGACCCGGAACTGTCCACCGCGGCCGGGCGACGGGCCCGGCACGACGCGATCGACGAGCACCTCGCGGCCTGGTGCGCGCAGCGGTCCAGGAACGAGATCGTCGAAGCGCTCTGGGGGGCGGGGGTGCCGGTGGCGAAGGTGCTGCAGCCGCATCGCCAGGCCGAGCTGCCGCCGCTGCTGGCCCGCGGCTTCTTCGAGGTGACCGAGCACCCGGCGGGGCCGCCTGCCCGGCAGAGCACCATCCCGATGCGCCTGTCCGGCGGCCCGGCCCGGTTCCACCGCCGTCCGGCCCCCCTGCTCGGCGAGCACAACCACGAAGTGCTCAGCCAACTCGGAGTGGACGCGGCCGAACTCGCCGACCTCGAGGCGGCGGGCATCATCGGGCATGCGCCGAGGATGAAATGAGGCACGATGACGCGAAAACCCCGCTCACCACCCCACCCGCTAACCTGTCTGCGGTGGGCGGACGACCGTCGGCGTCAGGCAGGAGGCCAGGGACAGCGTGACCAGTGCGGGTCAGCCCGGTGCGGCGGAGGGAAAGGGACAGGCAAGGACGCTGATTCTCGACGCGGCTGAATGGCTCTTCGCCGAGCACGGGGTCTCTTCCGTTTCCAACCGTCAGATCGGCGCCGCCGCGGGCCAGGGAAATACGTCGGCAGTCGGTTATCATTTCGGCTCCAAGGACGAATTGATCCGCGCCCTTATTCGCCGCTTCGACGGGGAAGCCGAGGTTTTGCGCACCGCTATGGTGGGCCAGGTCGGTGACTCGGCGCAGCTGCGGGAATGGGTCCGGTGCCTGGTTCTGCCCTACACGGAGACGCTGGCGGCGAGAAGGCCGCCGACCTGGTACGCGCGCCTCAACGCGCAGATCATGGCGGACCCGGTACTGCGGAACATCCAGCTGGAGGAGGCCGTCTCGCCGTCGCTGCGGCAGGTCATCCGCGGCCTGGAGGTCTCCACGCCGGACCTGCCCGCCCCCGTCCTGCGTGAGCGCGAGCTGATGGCAGGCCACATCCTCATCCAGACCTGCGCCGATTTCGAACGCAGCCTGGCGGATTCAGCCCCGGCCAGCGGAAAGACCTGGCGAAAGGTCGGCAGCGGGCTTGTTGACGCCCTCGTCGGCCTCTGGTCGGCCCCGGTCTCTCATTAGGAAAGCGCCTGGCCGTTCACTGCCATAGCGCAAATGTTAAATCGCGAACGTTAAATCGCGCAGCGGAGACGAGGAGGTCTCGCATGTCTGAAGCACCGTCGAGCATGGTCGATCGAGTCGTCTTGATCCTCAGCGTCTTCGAGCACTGCGAAGCCCTGACGGCCGGGCAGATAAGCGTGCGCAGCGGCATCCCCCGCTCGTCGGTTCACCGGATCTTGCAGCAGCTGGTCAGCGCCCGCTGGCTGATACGTCACGAGGACGGATACGCCCTCGGGCTGCGCATGTTCGAGATCGGCAGCCTGGTGGCGCACCGCAGCCGCATCACCTGCGCCGCGCGGCCGTTCATCCGCGAGCTCGCGGAACGGGCCGGCCAGGTGGTGCACCTCACCGTCCTCGACCAGCAGGACGTCGTCTACCTGGACAAAGTCGGCGGTGCCGTGCTGGACAGGACCTTCGCCGACACGCTGCCCTCCCGGATCGGCGGGCGCCTCCCGGCCCACTGCACCGCGGCCGGGAAGGCGCTGCTTGCCTACTCGGACCTGGCCACCGTCAGCGATTACCTCGCGACGGGCCTGCGGCGCCGGACGGGGGCGAGCCTGGCGACGCCGGCCGCACTCCAGGCGGCGATCGTCACCATCCGCAACGCGGGGTACGCGACCGAACGGGATGAGGCCGTGCCCGGTGTCGCTTGCGTCGCCGCCCCGGTCCGCAACTTCGATGAGGTCGTCGCCGCGGTCTCGGTCTGCGGGCCGCGTGACCAGATGCGCGCGAAGGACCTGCCGTCGCTGGTCATGTGGACCGCGGCCGAGATCTCCCGGAGCCTGACGCGGGTCGCCGCGCCGCTCGCCCTGTCCGCCACCTGACCGGCGCCCGGCCAGCCGAGCCGGTCACGGCTCGGCATCGGGGGTACGGGGGGTCGTCCCCCCGGCCATGTGCCGGGCGGCGATGTAGCCGAACACCGCCGTGTTGGCGATGCTCGCGCCGGCGCCCGGGTAGGTGCGCCCGAAGACGGAGGCCGCCATGTTGCCCGCCGCGTACAGCCCGGGGATCGGCTGGCTGTCGTGGTCGAGCACGCGGGCGTGCTCGTCGCAGATCACGCCGCCCATCGTGCCCACGTCGCCTGGGTAGATCGGCACCGCGTAGAACGGCGGGTCGGCGACCGGGCCCAGGGACGGGTTCGGCTTGTGCCCCGGGTCGCCCAGGTGCTTGTTGTACGCCGAGAGGCCGCGCCCGAAGTCCGGGTCGGTGCCCGCGGCGGCCCCCGCGTTGAAGCGGCGCACGGTGCCGGCGAGCGCCCGCGGGTCCAGATCGGTCAGCCGCGCCAGGTCCTCGATCGTGCCGGCCCGCTTGATCCAGCCGTCCGCCAGCCACTGCTCGGGGAGGCGGCCGGGTATCACCGCGGCGAGGTCCCGGAACTTGGGCATGTGGTTCACCCACGGCACCGAGCGGCGGTAGGCGTCGTCGAAGATGAGCCAGCAGGGGACGCTGTCGTTGGCGTACATGGCCCGGCCGACCTCGACGTAGGAGTTGGCCTCGTTGACGAACCGCTGGCCGCGGTTGTTCACGAACAGGGCGTGCGGGTACTGCCGGGCGATCGTCAGGGTGGACCCGCCCATCTCCTTACGCGGGGACGGGAGCCAGATCGCCTCGTCCATGTACTCGGTCTTGGCGCCGAGCGCGATCGCCGCCGCCAGCATCTCGCCGGTGTTGCCGGGGTTGCCCCACGTCCACTGGCCGTCGCTGGGCTGGGTCGCGGCGGTGTACTTGCGGCGCATCTCCGGGTTGCGCTCGTACCCGCCGGCCGCGAGCAGCACGCCGCGGCGCCCGCGGATCAGCACCGGTGCCCCGTCACGGACGGCGCGCACGCCGACGACCCGGCCGTCCTCCACCGCCAGGTCGCCGACCGGGGTGTCGAGCCAGATGGGGACCCCGCGGTCGAGCAGGATCTTGGTCAGCTGGCCCGCGAATGACTTCCCGTTGGTGAACAGGTCCTGCCCGCGCAGCCGCGACACGTACGTCCGCAGCACCACCCGGGCGGTGGTCAGGAAGGAGGCGAGCGTGTGGGTGAAGCTGTTGAGGGTGTGTATCTCGAGGGTGGTGACCGCGAGGCCGACGCCCTCACCGAGGCCGTGGATGATCCGCGACCGCCATTCGCCGAGTTGCCTGCCGTCCCACGGGATGCCCTCGACCGACCGGCCGGCCGCGCTGCCGCCCGGGTAGTTGTCGTAATAGTCGGCGTAACCCGCGCAGCGGTACAGCTTGAGCCCGTTCTCCTGGAGGAAGGAGATCATCTGCGGCCCGTTGGCCAGGAAGGCGCCCCGGCGGGCGGCCGACGAGGGCTCGTCCGGGTCACCGATCACGGCCTGCAGGTAGTCAAGCCCGGCCCGGTAGGAATCCTTGATCCCGTCCGCCCGCATCAGCGGGTTGTCGGGTACCCAGAGCATGCCGCCCGACATGCCGGTGGAGCCGCCGACGACGCACTGCTTTTCCACGATCACCGGCTTCAGGCCGGCCGCGTGGGCCGCCAGTGCGGCCGTCAGCCCGCCGCCGCCGCTGCCCACGATCACGATGTCGAAGGACTCTTCCGGTTCAGCCATGCGATGTCCACTTCGGTCGCCCAGTTGCCTGCTGGCCGATCACATCTTGAGCGGACTGCGGCGGCGGCGGTGGCTGCGTGCCCGCTCAGCGGGCCACTTATCGCGGCGGACCGGACGGCTGCGCCAGGAGCTTGAGGCGGAGCGACATGTTCCGTCGCTCACATCCGCCGCCACCTCCTATTTTTTACACAAGATTTTTGATAAAAACAAATCTGTATGAAGATTCGTGGCTGCTGTCGAGCGGCCAGGCGAAGGAGACGAGACCATGACAACGATCACCGCGGCCGAGGCGTACGAGGCGATGCTTGAGCACCACAAGAGGCTCGGCGAGGAACTCTCCGGGCGGGCCGACGCCGTGTCCGGCGAGGTCGCGGCCGGGCGGCCGCACGGGACCGCGGTGGCCGGCCTTATCGCCTACCTGGCCGAGGAGGTGCTGCCGCACGCGGCGGCCGAGGAGAAGACCATTTACCCGGCTGCCGCGCGGGCAGGGCTGGCCGACACCGTCGTGGAGATGACCGCCGAGCACGTCACCCTGTCCGCACTCGGCGCGCAGCTCGCCGCCCTCACCGACGGCAAGGCGGCCGCCGCGCGGGCACAGCAGATCGCCGGGCTGTTCACGGCGCACGCGGCCAGGGAGAACGATGTGCTGCTGCCCGCCCTGCTCGCCGATCACTCCGCCGACCTGGCCGTACTGCTGGCGCAGATGCACGACAGCACCGGCCATGGCGACCCGGGACAGGATGCGGTGCTGGATGTCCGCGACCTGGCCCCGGGGCCTGACAGAGCGGAGCGGCTCGGTGCAGAACACCAGCGACGTTAGCCGAGGGCGGCTGGACCTGCCTTCCCTGCTCGGCGGCCAGCCGGGCCCGGAGACGCTGCCGGAGCTGGTCGCGACGCCATCGACCCGGAGATCGGCATCGACATCGCCGACCTCGGCCTGCTCTACGACGCCGGGCTAACGGTCGGTAGCCTGCGTTGCCGGCCGCGCCCTGACGCACACCCATCCCGCGGGCAGTTCCCCGGAGCCGAGGAACGTCCGCAGCCGGCCGGCCGCGGCCGGGGACAGCACGGCGTCGGCTTCCGGGTACAGCACCCGTTCTTCCTTCATGTTGTGGTGCAGCAGGAACGAGGCTAGCTGGCGGCCCAGGGCAGCATTGCCGCCGGGCGCGCGCTCCATCTCGTCGAGCACGGCCCATATCTGGGCGTGCTCGCGCAGCATGACGAAGACCGGCGCCCGCAGCGCCGGCTCCGCCTCGCCGAGCAGCGGGAACAGGAACTCCTCCTCCAGGAAGATATGGCGGCGCAGTGCCTGGATCGCGCGCGTCAGCGGCTCCTGGTCGTGCGGTGCGGCGGTGAACGCCGCGATCCCCGCGTCGATTTCCTGGTGCTCTCGCTCGAGAGCCGCGGCTAGCGACTCGGTTCCCATGTCAGCCTCTCGTTGTCGTGATCACGCGGTCGGCCGCAGGCCCATCGCGGCCAGGTCGTCGGGGTAGGGGAAGGTTCCCGGCTGGTACGAGCACCAGGGGTCTTCCGCGTACGGGTCGCCCGCCAGGGCGAAGGCGCGGGAGCGCGATCCGCCGCAGACGGTGACGAACTCGCAGGCCCCGCACCGCCCGGTCAGCCTGTCGTGGTCTCGCATGCCGGTGAACAGCGGCGATGTCCGGTAGATGTCGGTGAGCCGCCCCGTGCGCACGCTGCCCGCGGACACCGGGAGGAATCCGCTCGGGTGAACGGTGCCCAGGTGGGAGACGAACACGAATCCCTGCCCGGCGTTCACGTTCGCCGGCGGGCGGCGGGCCTTGCGCCGCGCCAGGCCGAGGTCGCCGAGCCGCTGCCGCAGCCGCAGGTACTCGTCGCCGAGGCCGAGCACGGCGACGTGATCGGCGCCGCGCGCGCTGAGGATCTCGCGCTGGATGACGACGCGGCGGAAGTGGTGGGCCTCGGTCGTCCGGGCCGGGACGAACTCGCCGGCGTCGTAGACGAAGTTGAGCACGTCCTCGGCCTGCCGCGCGGTCAGCCCGGGCAGCAGCGCGCCGCGCCCGGTCGGCACCAGCAGGAACGCGCTCCACGACACCGCCCCGAGGTCGGCGACCAGCGCCGCGATGTCCGCCAGGTCGGCAAGGTTGTGCCCGGTGACGGTGGTGTTGATCTGTACCCGCAGGCCCAGCTCGCGTGCGGCCCGCCAGGCGTCAAGCGTCCAGCCGAACACCCCGGGCACGCCGCGGAACCGGTCATGGACGGCCGCGGTGGAACCGTCCAGGCTCAGCGAGATCGCCTTGGCCCCCGCTTCCCGCAGTCCGGCGAGGCGGCCGGCGGTCAGCGTGGGGGTGCCCGACGGCGAGACCGCGACCGGAAGCCCGCGCTCGGTGCCGTACCGGACCAGGTCGAGCAGGTCCGGCCGCTGGAACGGGTCTCCTCCGGTGAGCACCCACACCGGCGGGGGGCTGCCGAACTCCGCGACCTGATCCATGAGGTCGCACGCCTCATCAGTGCTCAGCTCGCCGGGGTCGCGGTCCGGCCGGGCCTCGGCCCGGCAGTGCACGCAGGCCAACGGGCACGCCTGGGTCATCTCCCAGATCACGATGAACGGCCGGGCGCCGGCGTCGTGCCGGTAGCTCCGGATCGGCGTGCTTCGCATATGCCTGGGCGCGGCGCTCGCGTATTCCTGACCAGCAGTCACGCCTAACCCACTCCTCGATATGCGAACGCGATCACTCAAGCGTCCCTGTTGCTCCGGGGCTAAGGCAGGGACTTTCGTCCCTGGGGACCAAGGCCGGCCGTCCCGCCGCGCTCGGCTAGCCCGCCCATCTTCTCATGTTTATACTAGACTATTGGTAAAAATATGCGCGCTACTGGCGCTCGTGCCCGGTCAGCTGGGCGACGCACAGCCTGGGCTCGAGGAACGGGTCCAGCCGGTCGGCGGTAACCGGCGCCCGCATCCGCGCGAGTGCCCCCCGCATCAGCCCCAGGTGCAGCGAGCAGATCACGTCCTGGTGGTGCTGGGCTAAGGATATTTTATATCAGTTCAAGTAGTGGAAATTAAGCGTGACTGTCCTGGCGGCTGACGGGAACCATACAGGATGAGACGGCGTATCCCGCGTCACCGCAGCACCCCGCTTCGTGCTCCCGTCGTTCGGCCTGGCCACGCGGGACCATCGCCCCTATCCCGTTGATTTCTCCGAAAAGCACAGTGAATAACGGTGCTGAACACTGCGAGGGAGAATCGTCAATGAGCACGCGAGAAGTGCAGCCGGGCACGCAGCGCGTCACCGGCCGCCAGAAGCCGGCATCGGGCGCACGGCCCTGGGGCATGCTGGTCCTGGCCACTGTCGGCTTCGCGGTGAACTTCTGGGCGTGGGCGCTGTTGTCCCCGCTCGGCCCCAGGTTCAAGGACGTGCTCCACCTGTCCCCGTTCGCGCAGGCCCTGGTCGTCGCGGTCCCGGTCGTTGTCGGGTCGCTTGGCCGGATCCCGGTCGGCGCGCTCACCGACCGGTTCGGCGGCCGGGTCATGTTCCCCCTGGTCTCACTGGCCACCATCGTCCCGGTGCTGTACCTCGGGCTGTCCGGGCACTCGTCGCTGGCGGGCCTGCTGGCCGGCGGGTTCTTCCTCGGCATCGGCGGCACCTCCTTCGCGGTCGGGGTCCCGTTCGTGAACGCCTGGTTCCCGCCGGCGCGGCGCGGCCTGGCCATCGGCATCTTCGGCATGGGCATGGGCGGCACCGCGATCAGCGCGCTGACCACCGTCAAGCTGGTCACCGCGCACGGCACCGCCGCCCCGTTCATCATCACCGCCTGCGCCTTGGCGGCCTTCGCCCTCGTCGCGGCGCTGCTGCTGCGCGACGCCCCCGGCCGTGCCGTCCCGTCGGGGACTATGATCAGCCGGCTCGCCGCCACGTCGCGGCTCAGGGTCACCTGGCTGGCCGCCGCCCTGTACGCGGTCGCGTTCGGCGGGTACGTGGCGTTCTCGGTGTACCTGCCTACCTACCTGAAGACCGGCTACGGGCTGACCCAGGCCGACGCCGCCAACCGGATGGCGGGGTTCGTGCTGCTCGCCGTCGCGATGCGCCCGCTCGGCGGCTGGCTCGCTGACCGCCTCGGGCCGGTCCCGGTGCTGGCCGGCGTGCTCGCCGTGGTCATCGCCGGCGCGACCGGGCAGGCGTTCACCCCGCCGCTGGCCCCGCTCGGCACGATCGCGTTCCTCGCCATGGCCGCCGCACTCGGCGCCGGCTCGGGCGCGGTCTTCGCCCTGGTCGCGATGCTTGCCCCGGCCGACAAGGTCGGCTCGGTCACCGGGGTCGTCGGTGCCGCCGGCGGCCTCGGCGGGTTCCTTCCACCGCTGGTCATGGGCTCGGTTTACGGTCAGCTCCACAATTACGGCGGCGGCCTTGCCGCCCTCGCGGTGGTCGCCGCCGCCGCGCTCGCCCTCACCCTCACCGCGGTCCGCGCGGCGCTCACCGCCGCCCCGGCCCGCGCCGGGCGCACCGCCGGCGGCGCTGCGGCCGCTAGGTAGCCGCAACGCGGCTGGGTACCCCGTCCCGCGGGTCCGGCCGGGCATCCCGGCGGGTGCTCACGTTCCGGGTAGGAGAACACGATGGCGACGAGGTGGCGTGACTGCGCTGTCGCGCCGGTAGCGGAAGGCGGCAGTGACCTTGGGGCGTGAACCGGGTGGCATCGGAGCGATCTTGACGAGGCCCTGGTCCGGGCGGGCCGGTACCTGCGCCGCGTGGAATACCCTATGGGGGTATGGTGTTTTGGGCGG
>DASWAE010000169.1:0-4440 GCA_036391275.1 Trebonia sp. | reverse complement strand
GGTTGTCCGCGAGCCGGACCGCGTCGCCCCCGAGGTTCCAGTCGGGCAGGATGAACTCGTCGAAGCCAAGCTCGGCGTACCGGCCGAGCTGGTCGGTCACCTGCCCGGCCGAGCCGGCCAGGACGGCACGGCCGGACGGAGCCGCGGTGCCGCCGAGATGGATGAGGGCGTTGACCGACGTCCGCATCGTCGCGGGGTCGCGGCCGGCTGCCTCGCAAGCCGCCATCAGCGACGCGCGATGCTCGGCGGCCTGCTCGGGCGCGCCCCAGGTGTTCCACTCGTCGGCGTGCCGCGCGGTGATGCGCAGCATGCGCGGGCTGCGGGTGCCGACGAGGATGGGCAGCGGCGACTGGACCGGCTTGGGGTCGCAGGGCGCGTCGCTGATGTCGTAGCAGGCGCCGTGGAACGTGGTGGAGTCCTCGGCGAGCAGGGAGCGGACGATCTGGATCGCTTCCTCGAACCTGCTCACCCGCTTACCGGGCGGTTCGAGTTCGATGCCGTAGGCGTGGTGCTCGTTGACCTGCCAGCCCGCGCCGAGCCCGAGCACCATGCGGCCACCGGAGACCCAGTCAATGGTGGCCGCGCGCTTGGCGAGCAGCGCGGGGTGGTGCACCGACGTGGGGGACACCAGGGTGCCGATCCGCACCCGGCTGGTGACCGCGGCGATGGCGGGCAGCAGCGCCCAGCACTCGTGCGCGTCACCGCGCGCGGGCGTCGCGTCGCCCGTGTTCGGCATGTAGTGGTCGGCGAACCAGACGCCGTGCCAGCCGGCGTCATCGGCCGCGCGCACCTGCTGCAGGAGGTCGGCGGGTGGGTGGTCGTTTCGTGGCCAGAGCGAGAACTTCACGAGCCAACCCTACGCAAGACGGCGCCGGGCGCGTGGCGCCCCGGCGGCCGCGGTGCCGGCGTTCGCGAGCCGTTGTCACGGCGCGGCCGGCTCTTCCGCACGATTACCCGACGATGCGTCCCAGGTCGCGCAGGTACATCGTGGCCTGGTGCGCGATGCGCAGGTCGGTGGCGAAACAGGTTGGGTTAGAGCGCCGGACGGGGCTTGCCGGGGGCGACGGTGCGGGCCAGGATCCCGAGCGTGGCCCGCAGCGCGCTCTCCGGGACGACCGGGAAGATCGCGGCGTCCTTCCAGCTTTGCTCGGCCGCCGACCAGTCGTAATAAGACGTCACGAGCGTGCCCTCGCTGATTGGCTCAAGCCGGTAGCCGTAGACATGGCCGATATTGAACCGGCCGCGGACGGTCCAGGCGATTTCCCGGTCCCGCTCGAATGTGACGATTTCGACGGTGACGTCGTAAAGCCCGAGCGGGTAGTCGTTGAGCGCTTCCCTGTCCATGTGGACGACGAAGGTATCGCCCGCCTTGGCGACAACGTTCCCGCTGGCCTCCATCAGCATGCCGGAGCTGTCTATCGCGACGTGTCCCCTGGGATCGGTGAGCACTGCGAAGACCGCTGCCGGCGCCGCGGCGATGGCGCGCTGCACTTCAAGTCGTTCCGGCACGTGCCGATTGTCGCACGGCGGCCCGGTGGCCGGCATTAGTGAACCCGGATCAGCCGGGCGAATGAACCCGGATCAGCCGGGCGCGCCCTGCGGTCGCGTGCTTGGCGCCGCGGGCGGCGATTCACGGCGCTGGCCGGAACCGTCAGGTCCCGGCCGGCGCGGCGCTCAGGCAGCGGGTTCGGCGGAGGCGAAGCCCGCGCCCGTTCTGTATTACTCCTTGTCCACCAGGTCGCTGGCCGGCTTCACCCCGGCCGTGCCGTTCCTCAGTCGTCGCAGGAGGCCGCCGAAGTACCACAGCGCGGCGAGCACCAGGGCGTAGCCGAGCATCTTGTCCGAGCCGTGGAACGGGGCGGGGAACGACAGCGCCACCATGATGACGACGGTGTAAGCGAGCACGAAGCCGATGACCGGCCACGCCCAGCGGCCGAGCGAGAATGCGCCCGGGATGCTGTCCGTGGCGCGCCGCTTGATCGCGTAGGCCAGGGTGATCAGGAAGTAGATGATGTAGGGGATGATCGCCGTCGCGCCGACGAGCGTGCCGAACGAGCTGGGCTGGTTGTACCCGTAGATCATCACGCCGAGGTCGATAACCCCGAAGACGAGCAGGGCGGCTATGGGCGTCTGGCTGCGCTGGTGGACCTTCCGCAGCGCGCCGGAGAACGGCAGCATGTTGTCCCGCGACAGCGAGTAGACCAGCCGGGCCTGCGCGCCGCTGCCGACGACCAGGATCGAGAACATCGAGAAGACCACGAACGCCACGAACACCTTCACCAGCCCGGACGGCAGCCAGTAGCCCGCGATCGCCAGCAGCGGCAGCGGCGCGGACTCGACGGTCTTGAGGTCGGGGATGGCGAGGGTGAAGCCGATCAGCGCGACCATGCCGAGCACGACCGAGCCGACCACGGCCCACAGCACGCCGCGCGGCACGCTGCGACGGGGGTCAACCGCGTCTTCGGACATGTCAGCGGCAAGCTCGAAACCAACCAGGGTGAACGCTCCGAGCAGGCCGGCCAGGGTGAAGGCGTACCACGTCGGGTTGTGGAAGACGGAGGTGGAGTTGGTGAGGATGCTGGCCCCGTACGGCGCTGGCTTCGACTTGACTCCCCACAGCACCAGGAGCAGCACGCCGAACACCACGGTCCCGATGATCTCGGTGAACACCGCGATGTTGTTGACGCGCGCCGCTACCTGGATGCTGATGAGGTTGATCACCACGGGCAGCAGCATCAAGATGATCGCGATCGCGAGTACCAGGTGCGGGCTCGGGTTGTCGACGTTGAACTCGCTGAGCAGCAGCGGGGCCGCGACCTGAAGCATGATCGCGCCGCCGCCGACGGCCATGTAAAGCAGGCCGGCGAAGCCGACGAACCAGCCGTAGGAGGGGTTCACCAGCCGGGCGCTCCACTGGTAGGCGTAGCCGGCCAGCGGGATGCGGGTGCCGAGCTCGGCGACGACGAGGGCGATCATCAGGTTGCCGGCCCCGACGATCGGCCACGTCCAGATGGAGGCCGGTCCCCAGTACGCCAGGCCGAACCCGTAGTTCAGGAAGATTCCCGTGGTGATGGAAACGATCGAGAACGCGATCGCGAACATCGAGAAGAACCGCAGCGATCGCCTGAGTTCCGGCTTGTAGCCGGCCCGTTCAAGGATCAGCTCGGGCGAGTCCGCCGCCGCCCGCGCTGACGCGGCGGCCGTGGCGGCCGGGTTGGGTTCGGCTGCTCTGCTGGACATGTGACCTTCTTCCTTGCTGCTGACTCACTCGTTCTGCTTTCTCAGTTGCCTTTACTGGCTGATCCGCTTGCGGACGGCGCCGAACGCCCGGTCCGTCGCCTCGAGCGCCCGCGCGATGTCATCGCCGGTCAGGGCGGCGGAGACGAACCAGTTGTGCCGTGGGTGCAGGTAGGTGCCGCCGCGCAGGGCCTCGGCCGCGAACACGTCGGCCAGCTGGTGGTTCTCGTCCCCGGCGAAGGAGAGGTACGGCATCACCGCCGGGCCGGTGTAATTGACGGGCAGGTCCCACGCGTGCGCCTGCGCCAGGATCCCTTCGCGCAGCGCCGCGCCGGCCCGCTCCATCGCCTCGACCGCCCGCTCCTCCTCCAGGGCCGCGATGGTGGCGATCGCGGCCGCCATCGGGACCGCCGAGAACCAGAACGAGCCGGTGACGTACAGCTGCCGCGCGCCGTCGCGGAACCCGTCGTTGCCGAGTACCGCGGCGAGGGCGTGGCCGTTCGCTATCGCCTTGCTCCAGGCGGAGAGGTCCGGGTCCACGCCGACCGGCTCCCAGCTTGAGCCGAGGTGCAGCCGGAAACCGCAGCGCACGTCGTCGAGGATGAGCGCGGCCCCGGTGGCGTCGCACAGCGCGCGCAGCCCGCGGGCGAACTCGGGGTCGACCAGCTCCTGGTCGTAGCCGGCGTCGTGCTTGAACGGGCTGACCAGGATGCCCGCCAGGTCGTCGCCTGCCTCGGCGGCGGCCTGCCGCACGCTGTCGAGGTCGTTGTAGGTGTAGTAGCCGAGGTTGGCGCGGTCCTGCGGGGTGACGCCGGCCGGCCGGGGCGTGCACCAGGGCGCGGCGCCGTGGTAGGCGCCGGCGGCGACCAGGATCTTGCTCCGCCCGGTCCGTGCTCGGGCGATCGTGCAGCACATCGTGGTGGCGTCGGTGCCGTTCTTGGCGAACATCGCCCAGTCCGCGTGCCGCACGGTCCGCACTAGCAGCTCGGCCAGGTCGACCATGACCGGGCCGGGGGCGTTCTGGCAGTCGCCGAGCGCGGCCTGGGCCGCCACGGCCTCCTCGACCCGGTGGTGCTTGTGCCCGAGCACCACCGGCCCGTAGCTGCACATCAGGTCGACGTACTCGTTGCCGTCCACGTCCCAGATCCGCGCACCCTGCCCGCCCCGCATGAACTGCGGGAAGGCCGCGGGCAGCAGCGCGGT
>DASWAE010000168.1:0-9524 GCA_036391275.1 Trebonia sp. | reverse complement strand
GTTTCTGGGACCGCAGGTATCGGGTTTTACCTGGTCACAGACAGACTGTTACCGCCGAGCGTGGCAAATTCAGCAGGCTCCTAGGGCACGACGATGACCGGGCAGCGGGCGTTACGCGCCAGCCAGCTCGGCACCGAGCCGATCAGGTGGTGCCAGAAGTGCCGGGGCGCGCCGATCACCAGCGCGTCGGCGCTGAACTCGGCGGCGATCGCGGCCAGTTCCCGTGCCGGGCTGCCGCGCCGCGTGCGCACGTGCACCTCAAGCTCGCTGGCGTCGGCGGCCTGATCGAGCTCGGTGAGCAGCCAGCGCTCCAGCGAGTCCGCGTCCCGTAGCAGGCCGACCACCTGGCCGGTGAGCGGCTCGCAGTACACGCCAGGCGAGGTCACGTAGACCATGAGCAGGGGCCGCCCGAGCCGCCGGGCCATCCCGGCGGCATAGGCGAGCGCGTTGCGCGCCGCGGCCGATCCGTTGTACCCGGCGACGACGGGATGCGCGAGCGATATCGGTCGCGGCTGCGCGGTGTGCTGGATCGGTTCCGGGCGCAGCCGATCCTGCTGGCGGCGCTCAGGCCGTCGCTGTTCAGGCGTCCCCTCATCCGGGGAAAGCTGGTCCATCTCCGCATCCTTGCGGCCACTGGTGGTCAAGAGTTCGGTATAGCAAGCATCCGTTAGCAGGTTAAGCAGATCGCCTGCTTCAGCTGAGGAAATGCCCCATCTTGCCGGAGTTATTCGAGTCGCGCTGGCAGAACTATCTGGCAGAACTATAGAGACCAGAGCGGCATCCCGGAAGGCACTCCACCTCCCGGACAACAGGAGCCCCGGTAGGAGCGGACATTTCATAAGAGCGACTACTCACCACAAGGAAAGGAAGTAACGGGCTTCCACTGCCCCGGGCACTGGTGAGGTGGCACCATGAAGATGTGGTGGCAGAGCACGCGCACCCCGCGTGGGGGAACGGAGCAGCAGTTACCCCTCCTCCGGGTCCGCTCGCTGGACGGAGCGACAGGGAGCGGGTAGACGCCACCGCGCGCGCTGTCATCGAGTCCGCCGCCGACGCGATTGTCGCCTTCGGCACGGACCGGACCGTGATGCTGTGGAACCCGGCCGCGGAGCGGATGTTCGGCTGGGGTGCCGACGAGGTAGTCGGCCTTGACCCGCCCACGATCCCCGAGGAGCTAGCCGCCGAGCACAACGCCGTCTTCGAGCGGGTCCGCGGCGGCGGCCAGATCTCGTTCGCTACCAGGCGGATCCGCAAGGACGGGTCGGTACTCGACGTGCGCATCGACACGAGCGCGCTGACCGACGGCAACGGCGAAGTGCTCGGCTGGGTCAACATCTGTCACGAGACCGGCGAGGACGACGTCGCCAGGCACTACATGGCCGAGCGCGCGCGCGTGGTACGCCGCCTCGGCGACGTGGTCGCCGACATGAACGCGCAGCGCGACCTGGAGTCGGTGCTCGACCGGATCGCCGCCAGCCTGCGCGAGCTGACCGGTGCGGACGCCGGCGGTTTCGTGCTCATCGAGGAGGACAGGCTGCGGCTTGTCTCCACCGCTGGCCTGCCCGCCCGGCTGCGCGGCCGGGTCGCCTCGCTGTCGACCAGCCTGGTGGGGGAGCTGCTGCGGTCGGGCAAGACGGTGATGATGGCGACGGGCGAGTCCGGCGGATTCGACGACCTCATCTGGTCGGCGCTGCCTGGCCTGCACACGATCGCGCTCAGCCTGTCGCACGTGGGCGGCCGGCCGTACGGCGCGCTGTACGCGCTCTACAGCCGCCGGTCGCTCAGCCATGTCGAGCTTGAGTTGCTCGAGCTGCTCGCCGGGCATGCCGGCGTGGCGCTCACCAACGCCATGGCGTTCGAAGAGGTAGTCAAGCAGCGCGCACACGAGCGCGCCGTCATCGACGGCAGCGCCGACGGCATCGCGGTGCTCGATGAGGCGGGCAACGTCAAGCAGTGGAACCCGGCCGCGCACCGGATCACCGGCACGCAGGCCAGTGAGGTGATGGGCGCGCCGCCGCCGTTCCCGCTGCCCGTCCCGGGCGAGCGGCGCACGCACAAGCTGCCGAGCGGGCGCTGGATCGACGTGCTGTGCACTGAGCTCGGCGACGGCGGCGAGAAGGTGGTCGACTTCCGCGACGTCACCGCGGCCAAGGAGCTCGAAGAGGCTAAGGACCTGTTCCTCGCGACGACTAGCCATGAGCTGCGCACGCCGATCACGGTGGTGCAGGGGTTCGCGTCCACGCTGGCCAGCCGGTGGGAGCAGCTGTCGGACACTGACCGGCGGGCCGCCGTCCGGACGATCGCGGAACGGGCCGGGTCGCTCGGCCGCCTCGTCGAGCAGCTACTGCTCGGCGCGCGGGCCGGCGCCGACGCGCTGCCGGTGTCCAACGGGCCGTTCGACCTGGCCGCGCTGCTGCGCGCGGCTGTCGTGTCGTTCAGCCCGCTGTCGGACAAGCATCACGTCGTGGCGGACGTTCCCGGCGACCTGCCGCTCGCCAGCGGCGACTCGATGGCCACCGACATCATCGTCGGGCAGCTGCTCGAGAACGCGTTCAAGTACTCGCCTGCGGGCGGAACCGTCACCGTGCGCGCCCGCCGCGCCGGCCCGGTGATCGTGGTGGACGTCGAGGACGAGGGCATCGGGATCGCCCCGGGCGACCTTGAGCGGATCTTCGAGCGCTTCGTGCAGGGCGAGGCCGGCGACAGGCGCCGTTTCGGCGGTGTCGGCATCGGCCTCTACATCGTGCGACGGCTGGCGGTCGCACAGCACGGCACGGTCGTCGCCATGACCCGGCCAGAAGGCGGCACGATTATGCGGCTGACCTTGCAGGCAGCGGAGACCTAAGCGGCAACCGGGCTTGAGTTACAGCCGGGCTTGCTCGCGCTGGCGCGGCTCGCCGCCGGTCGCGGCCAGGTACTCGTCGATGACACCGGGAACGTCGTCGCTGTCCCGCAGGATCTGGCCAGCCTCCATCCAGATCACGCGGTTGCAGCTCTGCTCGATCTCGCCGAGGTTGTGGGCGACAAGAAAGACCGTGCCCGCCTCGTCCCGCAGTTCCTTGATCCTGTTATGACTCTTCGTGCGGAAGGCGGCGTCGCCAGTGGCAAGCGCCTCGTCGATCATCAGGATCTCATGGCTCTTGGCGGACGCAATGGCGAACCGCAGGCGCTGGGCCATGCCCGTTGAGTAGGCCCGCATCGGCAGGTCGATGAAGTTGCCCACGCCGGAGAAGTCGACGATCTGCGGGTACCTGGCCTTGACTTCGGCGGGCGGCATGCCCATCGCCAGGCAGCCGAGCACCACGTTCCGCTCGCCGGTGAGGTCGTCGAGCAGCGCGGCGTTCACGCCGAGCAGCGCCGCCTCGCCGGAGGTGTACACCGCGCCCTGCTCCGCGGGCAGCAGCCCGGCGATGGCGCGCAGCAGCGTTGACTTGCCCGAGCCGTTCCTGCCGATGATCCCCACGACGTCGCCGTGGTTAACGATGAACGAGATGCCGCGGATGGCGTGGACTTCCCTGATGGAGACCCGCCGCTGCCTCTTCACCAGGCGCATCAGCGAGGTGGCCGCGGTCCCCTTGTTACCGCCCGCGCCGTAGACGCGGTAGACCACGTGCAGGTTGTCGACCACGACGGTCGGGTCAGCCATGGTGACACTCACTTGTTAACTCGGCGGGCACAGCGGTCAGCTGTCATCTGACGTTACCGTCTCGGCGGCGCGCATGTGCATTCATGTGAGGACAGCCCGGGCATTGTGTCACATAACACTCCGGAAATCTGGAGTTTACGGTTTCACGGAGTTCTCACGGGGCATTTCCGCCATGCCGGGTTCGTACAGATCCACGGACGGGGCGGATGTTCATGGAGGTGGGTACGTCGAGCGTGCAGATGCTCCCGTATACAGCCTCTAGCGTTGGCGTGGCTCGTCGGCGCCTGATCGGCGACCTGACCGATGCCGGCGTCTACGAGGCTACGGCGTGCGACGCCGGCCTTGTACTGAGCGAACTTGTCAGCAACGCGCTGCGTCACGCCACGCCGCTGCCTGGAAGCCTCATCAGGGTCTCCTGGTGCCTGAACGATGACTACATCGAGGTAGCGGTGAGTGACGGCGGGGGCCCGACCGTGCCCATGGTCAACAAGCCGGCGGCCAATGCGCTCGGCGGGCGCGGGCTCGGCATCGTGGACCGGCTGTCGCTGCGCTGGGGGGTTTACGCGCGCCAGGACGGCAGCGAGACGACGGTCTGGGCGGCGCTTCCGCTCAGCGTCGATGCCGACCACCACGCGCAGGCCATTGCCGCGAACGGGCGCGGGCACAACGGGACGGGGCCGGGACTTGTAATCGCATCATCACGGGATGCGTAATCGCGTCCGGAAGTGGTGATAATTCCCGCGGGGATGCCGCGTCGCGAAGCAGGTTCATTGCGGATAGAGCGGCAATCGGACGTGAATGAGGCGTATCCAGGGGGATTCGTGTCCGAATTCTAGGGGTGGACAGTGGGGTCGGCCTGCTGCGCACGGTGCTTGTGCACCGGCCGGGGGCGGAACTGAGAAGGGTCACGCCAAGGCACCGGTGCGGGATGATGCCGCCGGCCGTGCCGTGGGCCGAGCGGGCGCGGGCCGAGCACGACGCGTTCGCCGACGCGCTGCGGCCGGCGGGGGTAGCGGTGCTTTACCTGACCGAGCTGCTGCAGGATGCGCTTGAGTACGCGCCGGCCAGGAAGCAGGCGGTTGCGACGGTGACGAGCGACCGGCGGCTGGGGGAGGCTGCTGCGGCGGCCCGCGGGCCATCTGCTGCCCGGTTGGCCGGGAACCGGCGGTAGTGCCGGAACCAGGGGCCGGCGAGGAGCGCGCCGCATGACAGGAGACGCGGGCGAGCGGCTTATGGTACGCCAGCCGACGCCTGTTACGTGGCGATACGAGGTTTGATGCGAGTTAGCAGATTGTGAAGTCGACCACACTCGGCGCCGGCCCGCCTAGCGTTTCGCCCGTACGGGGCGGTATGGTTCCTGCCGTGGAGCTGAAAGTCTCAAGTCGGTCTCAGGGTGATCACGAGCTGGTGATCGCGATCGGGGAAATCGACCTCTACACCGCTCCGCGGCTACAGAGCGAGCTCACCGCAGTCATCGCCAGCGCAGCCCCGGCGTCACGTGTCGTGGTTGACATGTCAGGAGTGGAGTTCTGCGACTCCACCGGCATGAACGTGCTGCTGTCCTGCCTGCGGCAGGCGCGTGAGCGCGGGGGCGAGCTCGAGCTTGCCGCGCCGCGGCCGGCGGTGCGGAAGATCTTGTCGGTGACCGGTCTTGACGCCGTATTCACCGTGGCCGACTTCCCGGCAACCAGCTAAGTCGCGAAAGAGACACGACCGCGCGCCCGATACGATGGCGGAGCCATCGGGCGCGCAGCGGGGGGTCGAGTACTCTAATTTTGCGTTCGTTAGGGAAGTTACCTTGGGGTAAGGGCAAAATTAGAGTGCTCGCCGGGGGGCGTCCTCCCGGGTGCCACTAGCATCGGGCTCATGCCGCCTGTCGCAGTCGTCATCCCGGCGTACAACGAGGCCGAGCGCATCGGCGAGACCGTAACCGCGGCGCGGTCGCTGCCCGGCGTCGATATCGTGATCGTCGCAAGCGACGGCTCAACGGACGCCACGGCCCGCCATGCGAGAAACGCGGGCGCGACGGTGTGGCGGTCGCCGCGCAACCGGGGTAAGGCGGCCGCCATGCTCGCGGGGGCGGCGGCGGTGCGCCAGGCGGACCAGCGCGATCCGGCGGACGGCCCGCGCCACCTGCTGTTCCTTGACGCCGACCTAGGGCCGACAGCGGCGAACGCGGGGCCGCTCATCGAGCCGGTCGCCGACGGCGCGGCGGACATGACGACGGCGGTCTTCACCAATCGCGTCAAGCTTGGCGGCCACGGCTTCGTGGTCCGCCTCGCGGGCGCGGGCATCAGGCGAGCGACCGGCTGGACGCCGGCCCAGCCGCTCAACGGCCAGCGCTGCCTGACCAGGGCCGCCTTTGACGCGGCGTGCCCGCTCGCCCGCGGATTCGGCGTTGAGACCGCGATGATCATCGACCTCAAGCGCAAGGGCCTGCGCATTGCCGAGGTCGAGGTGGACATGGCGCACCGCGCGACCGGGACCGACCTCGCGTCGCAACTGCACCGTGCCCGCCAGTTCGCTGACGTCGCCCGCGCCCTCGCAACGCGCCTAGCCCGATGAGGGACCCCCTATGGTATCTCTGTGTAATAGATATAGTGCTGTGCGTGACAATAATTGCGATTGCCGCAGCCGGGGCCGTGGCCGGGATCATCGGGATCATGGTGGGCATGGCCGCGAGCCGACGGCCGCGCGGGCCGCGCGGGCCGGCGGCCGACCGTGCACCGGGACACGCCTCCGCCAGTGTCGCGCACCCGATGGCATAGGCCGCCCGCCGTGCCCCCGAACAGGGCATGATGGGTCCATGCGCTATGCCTACCTTGGCCCCGAGGGGACGTTTACCGAGACCGCCGTCGCGGCGCTGGCCCGGTCGCGGGCCGACGGCGACGTCCAGCTGGTGCCATGCTCGTCGGTCGGCGTGACCCTGGGAGCCGTGCGCGACGGCAAGGCCGACCGGGCGGTGGTCCCGATCGAGTCGTCCGTCGAGGGCATCGTCACCGCGACGGTCGATGACCTGGCGGGCAGCGGAGACCTGCTCATCCGGGCGGAGACACGGCTGCCCATCGAGTTCGCGCTGCTCGCGCGGGAGGGCGCCACGCTGGCGGACGTGAAGACGGTGGGCGGTCACCCGCAGGCGGAGGGACAGTGCCGGCGATGGCTGGCCGCCAGCCTGCCCGGCCGCGAGTGGCTGCCGTTCCCGTCCAACGCCGAGGCCGCCCGCCGGGTGAGCGAGGGAGACCTGGACGCCGCCCTGGCGTCGGCGGCGGCCGCGGACCGGTACGGCCTCGCGGTGCTCGTCCCGGACGTGCACGACCGCTCTAACGCGATGACCCGCTTCGTCGAGGCGGCGCCTCCTGGGTCGCTGCCCGCACCGACGGGGGCGGACCGGACGTCGCTCGCCGCGTTCCTCGCCCACGACCACGCCGGCGCGCTGATGGAGATCCTGACCGAGTTCGCGGTGCGGGGCGTCAACCTGTCCACGATCCAGTCCCGGCCGACCGGGGACGGCCTCGGCAGCTACTTCTTCTTCATCGACTGCGAGGGGCACATCGACGACGCGCGCGTCGGTGAGGCGATGATGGGCGTGCGCCGGGTGTGCGCCGAGGTCCGGTTCCTCGGCAGCTACCCGCGCAGCGACGGGGGGCGGACCCAGGTCCGCCCCGGCACGTCTGACCCGGAGTTCGCCGACGCGGCGGCGTGGCTAGCACGGCTCAGGTACGGCCGGCCCTAGAAGTCCGCGCTAACCGGGTCACTGGCGAACAAGTCCGACAGTCAAAGGTAGGGTCCGGAGCCGCGGTGCGGCTGCTGCTCTTGCTCAGGTGCGGGCATGAGCCCGGGCGGCAGCGCGCGGCGCATCTGCTCAAGCTGCGCCCGTGCCGCCATCTGCTGTGCGAACAGCGTGGTCTGGATGCCGTGGAAGAGCCCTTCCAGCCAGCCCACCAGCTGGGCCTGCGCGACGCGGAGCTCGGCTTCGCTCGGCGTTGCGTCCCCGAACGGCAGCGACAGCCGCTCGAGCTCGTCAACAAGCTCGGGGGCGAGCCCGTCCTCGAGCTCCTTGATGGAGTTCTGGTGGATCTCCTTGAGGCGCGCGCGGCTCTGCTCATCGAGCGGCGCGGACTTCACCTCCTCGAG
Source organism: Trebonia sp. (assembly GCA_036391275.1). Classification (GTDB taxonomy): domain Bacteria; phylum Actinomycetota; class Actinomycetes; order Streptosporangiales; family Streptosporangiaceae; genus Trebonia. Next base: position 1,744 of record DASWAE010000168.1, on the reverse strand, counting down.
CAGCTGGCGGATCATCGAGCCGATCCGCATGACCTTGGCCGGCTGCTCGACCATCTCGGTGACCGAGCGCTCCGCTTGGCCTTCCTCAAGCTCATCCTGGGCGGACCCGACGGCCATGCCGTCTGGCCCGACGACGACGACCTGAGGCCTGCCATGGTCTTGTGGGCTGATTTCGTCGCTCATGGGCTCCACGCTATCGGGTCGGCGAAGTTACTCGGTGCGCAAGAGGATCTTCCCGGTATGGCTGGACGCGGTCATGATCCGGTGTGCCTCCTCGGCCTGCCACATGGGCAGCTCACAGTGGATGACCGGGCGGATCACGCCCGCGTCGACGAGCGGCCAGACGTCCGCGGCCACAGCGGCGACGATGGCCGCCTTCTGCTCGGGAGGGCGTGCCCGGAGCGTGGTGGACATGATCGTGCCTCGCTTGGCCATGAGCGCGCTCAGGTCAAGCTCGGCCTTGCGGCCTTGCTGCAGCCCGATGTTGGCGATCCGGCCGTCTGGCGCGAGCGCGGCGATGTTCTTGCTCAGGTAGCCGGCCCCGATGATGTCAAGGATCACGTCCGCCCCGTGGCCGCCGGTGGCTTCCATCAGCCTTTCCACGAAGTCGTCCTCGCGGTAATTGATCATGATGTCCGCGCCGAGCTTCGCGCACGCGTCCAGCTTCTCCCGGGTCCCGGCGGTCACGGCCACGGTGGCGCCGAAGTGCTTGGCGAGCTGGATCGCCGTGGTGCCGATGCCGCTTCCGCCGCCATGGACAAGCAGCGTCTCGCCCTTCGCCAGCCGGGCCCCCTGGAAGACGTTGGAGTACACCGTGCAGACCGTCTCGGGCAGCGCGGCGGCCTTGTTCAGCCTGGTGGCCTGTGGCAGCGGCAGCAGCTGGCCGGCCGGGACCGCGACCTTCTCGGCATAGCCGCCGCCGGCCAGCAGCGCGCACACTTGCGCACCTCGCCGCCAGCCGGACACGCCGTCGCCGACAGCCGCGATGGTGCCGGAGCACTCAAGGCCCGGGTAGGGCGGTGCCCCCGCGGGCGGCGGATAGGCCCCCTGGCGCTGCATCATGTCGGCCCGGTTGACCGCGGACGCGGCCACGTTGATGACAACCTCGCCCGGCCCGGGCACCGGGTCCGGCACCTCGGTCCACCGGAGGACTTCTGGACCGCCAGGCTCAGTGATGACAACCGCGTGCATAGGTGCCTCCTCGCGCGGGAAGTCCAGTGACAGGAAAGGGTCTGGTCACCGGGTCGGGGTGAGCTGTGCGATGAGCTGACGATATCGCGGGAGCCTATGGGCACGCCTACGGCGGCGTGCCGTCATCAGCACGGCAGGAGACAACAGGTGGCTAGTGGGGGCAGCCCATGACACCGAACGAGCATGACGATCCAGTGAAGCCTGAAGAACTACCGACCACGGAGCTGTACCCGTTCGCACCCGTTACGCCGGGAAGGCCTGACGACACGATGCCCGACCTGCCGGTCATGGAGCAGCTGCCGGACTCGCAGGCGCTCCCTGACCCGGGCTACCCGGAGATGCCGACCTCAGCAGGCGAGCACGCGGGCGGCGCCGGGCCGCATTCGCCTCCGGTATCGCCGGAACCGCCCGCGCCGCCGGCAGCGCCGCCTTCGCCCCCGGTAGCGCCGCCTTCGCCGCCGGTCGCGCCGGAAGCGCGCGCGCCGGCGGAAAGGTTGACGGCCGGGCCGGACACGCAGTCCTGGCCGCTCCGTCCCGGACCATCTCCGCGACC
>DASWAE010000167.1:0-17712 GCA_036391275.1 Trebonia sp. | reverse complement strand
CGCGTTCTGCCCGTGACCGGCTCACGCGGGCCGCGATCTTCGCGCTGTTCCCGTACCCGGCGCGGCTGCGGGTGGCGACCGCGCCGATGCGGCTGCTGCAGAAGACCGGGGCGGACCGGCTCATTGCCCGGACGGGCCTTGTCGGGCGCGTCTCCCCCACGGCTGAGCAGGCGCTGCGGCTCGCGCCGCGCGCCGCCCGGCCGGCGCCGTCCGGCCGGCTCCCCGAGCGGGTGGCGGCGCGCGGACCGCGGCGGGCCGTCGCCGGCATGCTGACCGGGTGCGTGCAGTCGGTCTTCTTCCCCCGGGTCAACGCGGCGACGGCGCGAGTGCTCGCCGCCGAGGGGTGCGACGTGATCATCCCGCGCGCGCAGGGCTGCTGCGGCGCGCTGTCGCTGCACTCGGGGCGGGCCGCGGAGGCCGTCAGGTTCGCGCAGCGGACCATCGAGACGTTCGAGGCGGCCGGCGTCGACGCGATCGTCGTCAACTCGGCCGGCTGCGGGTCGGCGATGAAGGAGTACGAGCGGCTGTTCGCGGACTCGCCGGACTGGGCGGCACGGGCGGCGGCGCTGTCGGCGAAGGTCCGGGACCTGGCGGAGTTCCTCGACGCGCTCGGGCCGGCCGCGGAGCGGCACCCGGTCGAGGTCACGGCGGCCTACCACGACGCCTGCCACCTGGGGCACGCGCAGCGGATCACCGCCGCGCCGCGCGCGCTGCTGCGCGGCATCCCCGGGCTTGAGCTGGTGGAACTGCGGGACGCCGGGGTCTGCTGCGGCTCGGCGGGCGTGTACAACCTGCTGCAGCCCGATGCCGCGCGGGAACTCGGGTCACGCAAGGCCGACTCGGTGTCCGCGTCCGGCGCGTCGCTGCTCATCTCCGCCAACCCGGGGTGCACGCTGCAGATCTCGTCCGCGCTCGCCGCCCGGGGCGTCACGCTGCGGACCGCGCATACCGCCGAGGTGCTCGACGCCTCGATCAACGGGGTGCCGCTCGGCTGACCGGGGTGGTGGCCGGGGTGTCACCGGCCGGGGATGGTCAGCACCGTCGGGCCGGCGCTCCGTTGCGCCGTGCCCGCGGCCAGGGCGCCGCTGGTGGTGAGGGCCGTGATCTCGCTGGTGCCCGCCGCGGCGAGCGGCGCGGCGGCCGACCAGGTGAGGCCGTCCCTTGAGGTCCATTCGACGGCGTGCCGCGCGCCGGCCGGGCCCGCCAGCCCGACCGCGACGAACCCGCCGCTGGTGGCGGTCACGCCGGTGACTGTGGCGGCGGCGCCGTTGGCGCCGAGGACGACCTGAGTCAGCGGGGCGCCCGCCCTGGCCGAGGTCACCACGAGGGGGACGTTGCCCGTGCCCGCGGCGGCGAAGCCCGCCGCCACGAAGGCGCCGCCGGCGCCGGCCGCGACGGACCGCAGCGTCGCGGTGGTCGCGCCCGACGGCACGGCCAGGTCGTGCTGGGTCCACTGCCGGCCGTCCGGCGACGTCCAGATCGTGTGGCAGTGCGCGGCCGCGCCGACCGCGACGAAGCCGTCGCCGACCGGGACAGCGGCGGCGGCCACCGTGCCGGCGTGGCCGCTGCCGGCGTTGGTTACCCAGTCGGTCAGGTTGGCCGACGACCAGAAGGATGCGTACGCCGCGGCACCGGTGCCCTGCCTGCCCACCACCACGTAGCCGGCTGGACCGGACGCGACGCCGAGGAACTGGGCGTCCGTGCGGGCAAGCGCGGTCAGCGCGGGCAGCGGGGACCAGGACACGCCGTCGGGCGACGAGAACGCCACGGGCTGGGCCGTCCCGTCCTTGATCGCGGAGCCGACCGCGACCCATCCGGCGGGACCGTGCGCGACCGAGGTGAGGTGCCCGGTCAGCCCGCCGAACATGGCGGCCGGCACCAGGGACCACGCGCCGCCGGCGGCGTGCCGCCAGACCGCCGGGTGGCCGTTCGCGTAGCCGACGGCCATGAGGGTGCCGCCGGCCGACCAGAGCGCCGCCACCGCGACCGCGCCGTGCTCGCCCTGGTACCCGGTCAGCGTGGTACCAGCGCCCAGGGCCGTGATGCCGAGGCTGGCGGAGGCACCGGGAGCGGCCGACAAGAGCGGGCCGGTGCTCGCCCGCTGCGCGAGCATCTCGTTCGCCCGGCCGGTCAGCATCATCAGCGCGCCCGCTCCGACGGTGACGAGCACGGCGGCGGGAACGCCGATCCGTGCCGCCTGCCAGGCGCGGCGGCGACGGCGGCGGGCGCCGGCGACGGCCGGCCGGGTGGCGGGCCGTGCGGTGGCCGCGCGCACCGATCCCTGCCAGGCGCGGAACAGCTCGTCGGGCTGGCCGAACGGCGGCGCGCTGCGCAACGGCGGCGCGCTGTCCAGCAGTGGCGCGCTGGCCAGCGGCGGCGCCTCCACGGGAGCGCCGAGCGGCACGCTCAGCCGGGGCGACGCGTACGCGGGCGGCGGGCCGAACGCGCCGGGCGCCGCGAACGCGCTTGGCGGGGTGGAGACTGAGGGCCGCTGCCTGGTCGCGAACCGCGGCGCGGGCGCGGGCCGTCGCGGCGCGGGCGCCGACGGGCGCGGCGCGGGCGGCCATGACTCAGACTGGCCACGGTGCTCCGCCGGCTCGACGTGCTCCGCCGGCTCGTCGTCCTTGGCCGGCGCGTCGTGCCCCGTCGGGGTGTGGTGCTCGGCCGACTGGCCCGCCCGGACGGGCTGTGGCCGGGGCACCATGGCTGGCTGCTGCACCGGCCACGGCCCGAGGCCGAAGCGGGAATCGTCAGGTTCCCGGAGGACGGGCAGGTCGGGGCGGGTCGCATCCGGGCCGGCCAGGGCCGCGCCGGCCGCGAACTCAGGTTCGTCCAGGTCGGGCTCGTCCAGGTCGGGCTCGTCCGGGCCGGGCAGCCTGGGCGCGTACGGGTCGGGCGCGTACCGGTCAGGCGCGTACGGGTCGGGCTGGTGCGGCGCGGGAGCGGCCTCCCATTCGACGCCGGCGTCCTGCCATACCTGGTGCGCGAGTTGCCAGCCGGACTTGTGCTGGTGAGCGGGCGGCCTGGGGACCGCGCCACGGGGTGCCACCATGCCGGGGCCGCCGGGACGGCCGTGCAGCGCTTCGGTCGGGCCGACAACGGGTATGTGCCGCGGGCCCAGCCGGGTCAGCGACAGCCAGCGCGCCTCGGGCACGCCGGGGGCGCCATCCGAGCGGGCTGGTCCCCTGTGCCGGACCGGGGGGGCCGCTTCCCCGGCCGGCGGCGGGGACCAGCCCGCCGGACTTGCCGCGCCTGGCTGGCCTGACCAGACGCCGGCTCTCCCGGACAATGCCGCCACCTGGGTCTGCCTCCCGGTCTCGGCGCCATGTCCGGACGTGCGGTAAGAGCCAGGCTGGGCACTTCGCGGGTCGATCATCAGTTACTCCAGGTCCCCTTAAAATCACTCTCAGTAACAGATCTTGGCGCGGGTCGTGCGCTTCAATCTTTAATCGCCTGGGCTCTTGATTCGATGGTAACCACTGGCGGCCGAAATACCCAGACCTTGAGGGCAAAAAAATAACAAATAGTTCTGTTATGTTTACGCTCTGTAATCTGAGCGCTGGCGGCTGTGGTTGGCGGGAATGCAGAGTTGCAAGGGACCTGAAGCATTCTGCTTAGCTTCATAGTCGGAACTAAACGTTGTCACTTGAATATGCACGCATCACGTAAATCTCACTGAGAAACAGCAGCGTTCTAGCATGGAGGCATGTCCGCGGAACAGGTTCAGCCGTCGATGCTCCCCTTCGTCGCCGCGCAGCGGCTCGTCGATCATCACTGCCACGGCATCCTCCGGGCCGCAGGGGACCTGGCGGGCCTGCTCAACGAAGCCGACGGTGACGCCACGGCCGACGGGCTGCCCTTCGACTCCCTGGCCGGGCTGGCATTCCGGCGCTGGTGCCCGCCGCTGCTCGACCTTCCGTCGCACGCCAGCCCCGGGACCTACGCCCAGCGGCGCGCCGCGCTCGGCGCGGACGAGGTGAGCCGGCGGTTCCTCGGCGCGTGCGGGCTTGCCGCGCTGTGCGTGGACACCGGCTACGCACCCGACGGCCTGACATCCCCCGCCGAGACGGCGGCCTTCGCCGGGGCGAGGGCCTACGAGATCGTCCGCCTTGAGCAGGTCGCGGAGTCGCTGGCGCGCGACGGGGCGGGCGCCGCGGAGTTCCCTGACGCCTACCGGAAGGCGCTGTCGGAGCGGGTTGCCGCGCCCTCGTTCGGGAGCATGGTGGCGGGGGTCAAGTCGATCGCGGCCTACCGGGTCGGGCTTGAGCTCGACGGACGGCGGCCGGCCGATGGTGAAGTCGTTGCCGCCGTCGCGCAGTGGCTCGGCGGGGCGTGGGCCGGCGGCAGGCCGCCGCGGCTCGCCGACGAGGTGCTGCACCGGTTCTTCATCTGGTGCGGTGCCGACCTCGGCCTGCCGGTCCAGTTTCACGTCGGGTACGGCGACCGGGACATCGACCTGCACCGGTGCAACCCGCTGCTGCTGACCGGGCTGCTACGGGCGCTCGAGCCGACCGGGGTGCCGGTGATGCTGCTGCACAACTACCCGTATCACCGGGAGGCCGGCTACCTGGCTCAGGTCTTCCCGCAGGTATACGCCGACCTCGGGCTGGCCACGCACAACGTCGGCGCGCGGGTGACGGCCCTGCTCGGCGAGGCGCTCGAGCTCGTGCCGCTGCGCAAGTTCCTGTTCTCTTCCGACGCCTTCGGGCTGCCCGAGCTGTACTACCTCGGCACCTTGCTGTTCCGGCGCGCGCTGTCGGAGTTCCTCACGGCGCGGCTTTCCGCCGACGACATGAGCTACCCCGACGCCGAGCGCATCACCCGCCTCATCGGTACCGAGAACGCCAGCCGGGCCTACCGGCTGGACGGCAATCACGAGTGAACCACGGCCAGGCACGGGTGGCCGCGGGTGACGGCACGTAGCGTGGGATACTACTGAGAGTAGAGCCGCAGGGCACATGCCGTCAGGCTCGCGCCGGCCGGCAGCCAGTTGACCCGGGGATCTCGCCGGAACCAGGATTCCTGGCGGCGGGCGAAGTGGCGGGTGGCACGCACGGTCTCAGCCCGCGCCTGGTCGCTGGTCAGCTCGCCGTCGAGGTAGCGGAGCAGCTGCTGGTAGCCGAGCGCGCGGCTCGCGGTCCGGCCGTCGCGCAGGCCGCGCGCGGCCAGCTGCCGCACCTCGGTCTCCAGGCCGGCCGCCCACATACGGTCGACACGGGCCTCGATCCGGCCGTACAGCTCCGCGCGCGGTAGCTGGACGCCGATCTGGACCGCCGGGCGGCCCGCCTCGTAGCCGGGCATCGTCGCGCTGAACGGGCGCCCGGACAGCTCGATGACCTCAAGGGCGCGCACGATCCTGCGGCCGTTGCCCGGCAGGATCACGGCCGCCGCGGCGGGGTCCGCCGCGGCCAGCCGCGCGTAGAGCGGCGCCGGGCCGGCCTCGGACAGCTCCGCCTCCAGCCGCTCGCGGACGGCCGGGTCGGTGCCGGGGAAGTCCAGGTCGCCGAGCGCGGCCCGCACGTACAGGCCCGAGCCGCCGACGAGGACCGGGACCTTACCGCGCGCGGTGATGTCGGCGATGACCACGTCGGCGAGGTCCTGGTACTCGGCGACGCTGGCGGTCTTGGTGACGTCCCAGATGTCCAGCAGGTGATGCGGCACACCCCGCCGCTCCTCGCTGGTCAGCTTCGCCGTGCCGATGTCCATGCCGCGGTACAGCTGCATCGAGTCGGCGTTGATGACCTCGCCGTCGAGGGCCAGCGCCAGCTCGACCGCAAGGTCAGACTTGCCGGCCGCGGTCGGCCCCACGATGGCGATCAGCACTTCGCCTGCCTGGCTAGCCGCGGCGGGCGGGCATGCCGAGCAGCACCGGCGCGGCCTGCGCCGAGCGTCCGGTGGCGTGCTGTGCAGCGTGCTCGGCGGCGCGCTGGCGAGCCTCCCAGGCGTCGCCCGCCCGGGTGCGGCGCACGCTCAGCGGCGCGTCGTCCGCCCGCAGGTAGTGGGGCGCGGGCCCGGTGACGCGGGTGGTGACGACGTCGCCGGGACGCGGGGCGGTCTCGTGCGGGGCGAAGTGCACCAGGCGGTTGTCGCGGGCGCGGCCCGACATGCGGTGCGTGGCCGCGTCCTTGCGCCCCTCCCCCTCGGCGACGAGAACCTCGACGACGGCGCCGTCCTGCCGCGCGTTCTCCTCGGTAGCGATCTCCTCGACAAGCGCGACCAGCCGGTCGTAGCGCTCCTGCACCACCGGCCGCGGCACCTGGTCCGGCATGGCCGCGGCCGGGGTGCCCGCGCGGACCGAGTACTGGAACGTGAACGCGGAGGCGAACCGCGCCTGGCGCACCACGTCGAGCGTCGCGGCGAAGTCCTCCTCCGTCTCCCCCGGGAAGCCGACGATGATGTCCGTGGTGATCGCCGCGTGCGGGATGTGCCTGCGCACGTTGTCGAGGATGGCGAGGTAACGGTCGCGGCGGTAGGCGCGGCGCATCACCTTCAGCACCGCGTCCGAGCCGGACTGCAGCGGCATGTGCAGGCTCGGCATCACGTTCGGCGTGTCGCGCATCGCCTCGATCACGTCGTCGGTGAAGTCCCGCGGGTGCGGCGAGGTGAACCGGACCCGCTCCAGGCCCTCGATCTCACCGCAGGCGCGCAGCAGCTTGCCGAACGCGAGCCTGTCACCGAACTCGGCACCGTAGGAGTTCACGTTCTGGCCGAGCAGGGTGACCTCGATCACCCCGTCGGCGACCAGGGACATGACCTCGTCCAGGATGTCGCCGGGCCGGCGGTCGCGCTCGCGCCCGCGCAGCGACGGGACGATGCAGAAGGTGCACGTGTTGTTGCAGCCAACCGAGATGGACACCCACGCGGAGTACGCGGACTGGCGCCGGGCGGGCAGCAGCGACGGGAACGTGGTGAGGGTTTCCTCGAACTCGGCCTGCGCCTCCTGGCGCTCGCGGGCACGCTCGAGCAGCTTGGGCAGGGCGCCGATGTTGTGCGTGCCGTAGACCACGTCCACCCAGGGGGCGCGGTCGGTGATCTTCTGCCGCTCCATCTGGGCCAGGCAGCCGCCGACGGCGATCTGCATGCCCGCGTGCGCCTTCTTGGTGGGGAGCAGGTGGCCGAGGTTCCCGTAGAGCCGGTCCGCCGCGTTCTCGCGGACCGCGCAGGTATTGAACACGACCAGGTCCGGCGTCTGCCCGTCAGCGGCCTTCACGTAGCCGGCGTCCTCGAGCAGCCCGGCGACGCGCTCGGAATCATGCACGTTCATCTGGCACCCGTAGGTGCGGATCTCGTACGTCCGTCCTTCTCCCACCCGACCAGGATAGGGGCGGGTGCGCACCGCCGGTGCCCGCGTGATATTGGATGGGTGCATGACTGAGATCGCCGCGTACGGAAGCTGGACGTCACCGATCAGCGCCGCTGACGTCGCCAGGGGAGCGGCGGCGGTCTCGTACCCGTCCATCGCCGGCGGCGAGGTGTGGTGGCAGGAACGGCGGCCGTCCGAGGGCGGCCGGACCGCGATCGCGGCGTCCGCCGGCCCGGGCGCTGAGCCGCGGGAACTGCTCCCCGCCCCGTGGAACGCCAGGACCCGGGTGCACGAGTACGGCGGCAAGTCCTACCTCGCCGTGCCCTCGCTCTCATCGCCCGGGGGGACGCCCCCCCGTACCCCCCGGGGCATGCCCGATGGCGCGCCGAGTGTATCGGGCATGCAACTGGCCGGCGGCTTCGACCTGGTGTTCACGAACTTCGGCGACCAGCGGCTCTACGCGATGGGCGGCGCGGAGGCCGAAGGCGGCGACCCGGTGCCGCTGACGCCCGCCGACGGCGGCTTCCGGTTCGCCGACCTGGTGCTCTCCCCGGCCGGCGACGCGATCTGGTGCGTGCGCGAGACGGCGCTGCCGGTGCAGGGCGCGGAACCGCCGGCCGGCTTTCACGTCGGTGGCGGCATGGCGGTGCGCAGGGAGATCGTCGCGGTTCCGCTCGACGGGTCGGCCGCGCAGGACGCGGCCGCGATCCGGGTCCTGGTCCGCGGCGCCCAGTTCTTCGCCTTCCCCACGCCGTCGCCGGACGGCACCAGGCTGGCGTGGATCAGCTGGAACCACCCGAACATGCCATGGGACGGGACCGAGCTGCGGGTCGCCCCGCTCGGCGGCTCCCCGGTCACGGTCACGAGCGCGACGCTGGTCATGGGCGGCCCGGCCGAGTCGGTGCTCGCCCCGGCCTGGCGCGACGACGCGACGCTTTACGCGGTCTCCGACGCCTCGGGCTGGTGGAACCTCTACCAGGTGCCCGCCGCTGGCGGGACGGCGCGGCCGCTGCACCCGCTTGACGAGGAATTCGCCGGACCGCTCTGGCAGCTCGGCGACCGGCCGTTCCAGCTCCTCGGCGACGGACGGCTCGCGGTGCTGCACGGCCTCGGCGAGGACCGGCTCGGCGTGCTCGACCCGGCCTCCGGCGAGCTCGCCGACCTCGACCTGCCCGGCTACCGCACCGCGGACGGAGACATCGTGGCCTCCGGCTCCACGATCGCGACGGTCGCCGGCGGCCCGCGCACCCCGTGGACCGTGCTGCGCGTCACCGTCGGCGGCGCGGTCGAGCCGCTGAGCAAGCAGCGAGGCGACGCCCCCGACCCCGCCTACCTCCCGGACGCGCGCCCGGTGCGGATACCCGACGGGCGGAACGGCGGCGTGGTGCACGCGATCGCCTACCCGCCCGCCAATCCCGGCTTCACCGGGCCAGACGGCGAGCTCCCGCCGTTCCTGGTGCACGTGCACGGCGGCCCGACCTCGCACTCGCTGCCCGTGCTGTCCATGGAGAAGGCGTACTTCACCAGCCGCGGCATCGGCGTCATCGACGTCAACTACGGCGGCTCCACCGGCTACGGCCGCGCGTACCGCAGCCGGCTGCGCGGCCAGTGGGGCATCGTCGACGTCGCGGACGCCTACGCCGCGGCCCTCGGCCTCGCGGAGGCGGGTGAGGCCGACCGCGCCAGGCTCGGCATCCGCGGCGGCTCGGCCGGCGGCTGGACCGCCCTCGTCGCCGTGACCACCGGCCCGGCGCTCACCGGCACCAAGGAGGCGGTCTTCGCCGCGGCCACGTCCTACTACGGCGTCTCCGACCTGCGGCCGTTCGCCGTCGACACCCACGACTTCGAGTCCCGTTACCTCGACGGCCTCGTCGGCCCGCTGCCAGAGGCGGAGGAGCTTTACGTGGAGCGCGCGCCGGTCGGCCACGTCAACGAGCTGACCTGCCCGGTGCTGCTGCTCCAGGGGCTCGACGACCCGGTCGTCCCGCCGTCCCAGTCCGAGGCGATCGCCGCCGACCTGGCCGCCCACGGCATCAGGCACGCGTACATCGCCTTCGCCGGCGAGTCCCACGGCTTCCGCAAGGCGGAGACGGTCATCGCCTCCCTGGAGGCGGAACTGGCCTTCTACGGCGAGATCTTCGGCTTCACCCCGCCCGGTGTGCCGCCGCTGGAGCTGTCCTGAGCGGGTTCGCCCAGCCGCGGGTTCGCCCAGCCGCGGGGGCGCCCAGCCGCGGGGGCGCCCAGCCGCGGGGGCGCCTGGCCGGGCGCCTGGGTGACCGTCGTCCGCTCCTGGCGGCCTCCCGGGAGGGGATACCGAGGGCATTGGGAGCGGCGGGGCGCGTGATATTTGCTTCTCGCGCCCTGCGGGGCGGTTTGCATGAAGCGTTTTGGTTTTGTGAAGGCTTATGGGCGTGGGGACACCAATAACCCTTCCGGATCATGAGCGCGGGCGGCGGCGACGGTACCTTTGAGGTTGACGTTGCCAATGATGTCCGCCGCATGACTTTTGGTTTGCCCCGCCGCCGCGACGGCGGCCCGCCGACGGCCGCTCGCTGCTCCCAGACCGCTACGTCCAGACCCGGCTGAGCGGCAAGATCCAGGTCCAGCCGTCGTGCCGGTACGCGTACTCGCCGGTGTACAGCACGATGGCTGCCTCCAGACGGCGACCGAGGCGGTCCTTCAGGACGCGGAGTCCGCGGAGGTCTTCACCGCTCACCCGACTGCCCGCCTTGATCTCGAACGCGATCACCTGGCCGTCATCGCGTTCAAGTACGAGGTCAGCCTCGTCGCCCGACTCGGTGCGGAAGTACCCGGCCGCCACGGGCGCGTCCGACCAGCTGACCTGCTTGAGGATCTCCCCGACGGCGAAGGTTTCCAGGAGGTGGCCGTATTCGGTGAGGGTCGCGGGTGCCGCCTGCGCGATCTTCTGCGGAGTGAGATTCAGCAGCCAGGCCATGACACCTGAATCGATCATGTGCACCTTGGGATGCCTGGCGATCCGGGAGCCGAGCGTCGTCCCCCACGCGGGGAGGCGGTGGATGAGGAAGACAGCCTCCAGCAGCTTGATGTAGTTCTCCGCAGTCGACCGGTCCAGTCCGATGCCTCCGCCGACCGAGGACATGTTAAGCACCTGGCCGGACCGGGCGGCGAGCTCACCAAGCAGCCTGGGCAGCATCTCGCGCTGCCGGATCCGCGTGATCTCCATGACGTCCTTATCGACAACCAGGTCGATGTAGTTCGCGAACCAGCGAGACCGCGAGGGCCCCTGGGGGCGGCGCAAGGCAACCGGCATTCCCCCCGACGTCGCTCGCCGGGCGTACTCATCCCGGGTCACCGCAGTCCCGTGCGACGGCTCGTCAACGCCATCACCTTTGAGCAGCCTGGCGACAAAGGTCTCGCGGGTGTCATCGATCTCGCCCTGGGACAACGGAAGCACGGGGATGATGTCTACCCGCCCGGTCAGGGCCTGCGCCGCCGCTGGAACGGCGGCGTACCTGGTCGACCCGGCCAGGGCGTACCGGCCCGGCCGGAGATCCCGGTTGAGCTGGGCCTTGATAGCGTCAAGCAGTTCAGGGACGTGCTGGTACTCATCGATCAGAACAGGTTCAGCCGACTCGACGAAACGACCGGGATCGGCGCGTACCGCCGCCCTCGTCGCGGGGTTATCGCAGTCGATCACCGTTCGGCCAAGCCGTTCCGCCAGCTGAGTAAGCAGAGTGCTCTTGCCTACGGTCCGCGGCCCGTTGAGTACCAGCACCGGCTCCTCGGCGAATCGCTCCGCCGCGACGGCCACCAAGCGACGTTTCGCCAGGCCGGTCAGAACCTCTCGCATGACCGCATGCTACCTGCGTTCTTCCCGGATTCCGTCCCGTTTTTTCCGCGTCTCCGAACTTTTTCTTCCCGTTTTCCGGGCAACGGCTTCCGCGAATTCGGAGGCCGACGACATGACCTGCGCTACCGCCAGGTCAGGCCGTTCCCTGCTCCGGCCGGGGGCCCTGGTCGCGGAGCAGGGCACGGAGCTGCTCGATCTCCTCGCTCAGCTGGCGGACCTTCTCGGCCAGCGACGGCAGGTCCGGGTGCTCGGCGGCCCACTGCTGCTGGCGGGATGCTCGCTCGGCGAGCAGTTCTTGTTCCCGGTCGCGCAGGGACGCGGCCAGTTCGTGGTTATGGGCGGCGGCGGCCGCGGCTCTTCCGCTGCGGGCTTGCCCGATCTGCCGGTCGAGGTCAGCGGTGTCCGGCGCGATGCCGACCCACTGCTCGAGCGCGGACAGGCGCGACTCGATCGGCCGGGTATCGATCCACACGTCAGCAGCGTGGCCGTGGATCAGCTGCATGACCTGCTGACGGACCCTGTTCAGGTCCGCGCCGAGCTTGACCAGCACCTGGGCGGCAACGCCGTCACCCTCCCGGATCAGGGCGAGCAGGATGTGCTCGGTCCCGATATAGGCGTGACCGAGCTGCTGCGCCTCACGCAGCGAAAGCTCAAGCACCTTCTTCGCGCCGGCCGTGAACGGGATGTGCCCGGTTGCCGGTGCCTCCGGGCCCTGGCCGATGGTCTCCTCGACCTCCCGGCGGACCGCCTCCAGGCTGATCCCGAGCGACGCGAGCGCCTTGGCCGCCACACCCTCGCCCTCGTGAATGAGGCCGAGCAGAATGTGCTCGGTCCCGATGTAGTGGTGATGGAGCATCCTGGCTTCTTCTTGCGCCAGGACGACAACCCGCCGCGACCGGTCAGTGAACTTCTGGAACATGCCTCACCGCACCTGGCTCAGCGGGCGAACTCGGTGGCGCGGGACTCGCGGACGACGGTGACGCGGATCTGGCCGGGGTAGGTGAGTTCCTCCTCGACCTGCTTGGCGATGTCGCGGGCGATGACCTGGGCCTGGATGTCGTCGACCTGCTCCGGCTTGACCATGACGCGGATCTCGCGGCCTGCCTGCATGGCGAAGACCTTCTCCACACCCTCCTGCTTCCCGGCGATCTGCTCGAGCCGCTCCAGTCGCCTGACATACATCTCGAGCGACTCGCGCCGGGCGCCGGGACGGCCGCCGCTGATCGCGTCGGCGGCCTGGGTGAGCACGGCCTCGACCGTGCGGACCTCGACCTCGTTGTGGTGCGCCTCGATCGCGTGTACCACGTCATCGGACTCGCCGTACTTGCGGGCGATCTCCGCGCCGATCAGCGCGTGGCTGCCTTCCACCTCGTGGGTCAGCGCCTTGCCGATGTCGTGCAGCACCGTGCAGCGCCGCAGCAGCATGGGGTCAAGGCCCAGTTCGCTGGCCATCATGCCGGCGATGTGGGCGGACTCGATGAGGTGGATGAGCACGTTCTGCCCGTAGGAGGTGCGGTAGCGCAGCCGTCCGAGCAGGCTGACCAGTTCGGGGTGCATGTCGGTGATCCCCAGCCCGGTGACCGCGTCCTCGCCCGCCCGGCGGCAGATCAGCTCGATCTCCGCCTTGCCGCGCTCGTACGCCTCCTCGATGCGCTGAGGGTGGATCCGGCCGTCGCTGACCAGCCGCTCCAGGGTGAGCCTGCCGATCTCACGGCGGACCGGGTCGAAGCAGGAAAGCAGCACCGCCTCGGGGGTGTCGTCGATGATCAGGTTGACGCCGGTCACCGACTCGAACGCGCGGATGTTGCGGCCTTCACGGCCGATGATCCGGCCCTTCATCTCGTCGCCCGGCAGGTGCATGACGGACACGACCGACTCGCTCGTCTGCTCGACCGCCACCCGCTGGATGGCGAGCGTCACGATCTTGCGTGCCCGCTTGTCGGCCTCGGACCTGGCGGTCGCCTCGATGTCCCTGATCGACACCGCCGCCTCGCGCTTGGCCTGGTTCACCATCGTGGCGACAAGTTCGGTCTTCGCCTGGTCCGCGGAAAGGCCCGCGACCCGCTCAAGCTCCTTGCTGGCCCGCGCGTCTTGTTCCGTGAGGGCCTTCGCCCGTTCCTCGAGTTCGGCCCGGCGCTGGTCCAGCGCCTGCCCGCGTGTCTCGAGGCGGCGGCTCTCCTCATCGAGCCGCTGCTCCCGCTCGCCGATCCGCTGCTCGCGCCGCTCCAGGTCGCCGCGAAGCTGGCGGATCTCCTCCTTGACGGCGCGGATCTCGTCCTCGACCTCACGACGGCTCTCGGCGGCCTGCTGCGCCGTCTGCTCGGCCGCCTCGGCGGCCCGGCCGAGGATGCGGTCCGCGTCGGCCCGCGCGCGGTCCCGGATCTCCTCCGCGTCTGCCTGAGCCCGCCCGGTCAGCTGGCCAGCCTGGCCACCCTGGCCGGCCGCGGGGTCGCGCGCCGGAAACCGGCGCAAGACAATGACGAACGCGCCGCATGCGAGGGCCAGGACCACCAGCCCTATCACCAAGAGCGCGTCTTCGCCGCTCACGTTCACCCCTTCCGTCCCGTTGGTCACGGAAGACCTGGCGTTGTATGTGAGGCAGCGGCCATCCCAGGGCGGGCGTGCGGGGCCACCCGTCCTGCGCCAGATAACGCCTCCCTGCCGTGAGGTTAAGCGTTGATAACGTTTTGAGCAAGGAGTTACCCATTGTGGGAACCAAAGTTCCCACAATGTAACCAAATCACGTCAATCCGTGGCCAGGTCCTCGCCGTCGAAGGGCGGCTCCTCCTCAGGGAACGCAACTTCCTCCTCGGCCTCTAGTGCCTCGCGGATCACGCGGAAGGCCAGTCCCGCCGGGTAGCCCTTGCGGGCGAGCAGCCCGGCCAGCCGCCGGGTCCGCTGCTCGGGCGGCAGGCCCCTTGTCGCCGCGAGCTTGCTCGCGACGATGCGGCGGGCGGCCTCCGCTTCGGCGTCCGGGCCGAGGTGCTCGTCGATGGCCGCGCGGATCTCGTCGGCCGCTACCCCGCGCTGCTTGAGTTCGGCGCGCAGCGCCCGCCCCGCCAGGCCGCGGCTGTGGTGCCGTGATTCCACCCAGGCCCGGGCAAAGGCGGCGTCGTCGATCAGGCCGACGTCTTCGTACCGGCTCAGTACCTCGTCCGCCACCTCGTCGGGGATGCCGCGCTTGCGCAGCGCCTCGGCGAGCTGCGCCCGTGTCCGGGGCGCGAGCGTGAGCAGCCGCAGGCACACATCTCGCGCTCGCGCCTCCGGGTCGCCGGGAGCGCCGTCCCTGCCCTTGTGCTCCGGCACAAGGGCAGGGACGGCTTCCTCTTCCATCTACAGGGGCGCCTTAAGGGGCGCCGGGGCCGGCGCCTTGGCCGGCGCGCTGACCGGCGCCGCGGCGGGGTCGTTGTCAAGGCGCGGGCCGACGCCGAGCTTCTCCTTGATCTTCTTCTCGATCTCGTTGGCCACGTCGTCGTTGTCGCGCAGGAAGTTCCGCGCGTTCTCCTTGCCCTGGCCGAGCTGGTCGCCCTCGTAGGTGTACCAGGCGCCGGCCTTGCGCACGATGCCCTGCTCCACGCCGAGGTCGATCAGGCTGCCCTCCCGGGAGATGCCGACCCCGTAGAGGATGTCGAACTCGGCGGTCTTGAACGGCGGGCTCATCTTGTTCTTCACGACCTTGATCCGCGTCCGGTTGCCGACCGCCTCGGTCCCGTCCTTGAGCGTCTCGATCCGCCGGATGTCCAGCCGCACCGACGCGTAGAACTTGAGCGCCTTGCCGCCGGTGGTGGTCTCGGGGCTGCCGAACATCACGCCCACCTTCTCGCGAAGCTGGTTGATGAAGATGGCCGTGGTCTTGGTCGAGTTGAGCGCGCCGGTGATCTTGCGGAGGGCCTGGGACATGAGGCGGGCCTGGAGGCCGACGTGGCTGTCGCCCATCTCGCCCTCGATCTCGGCCTTGGGGACAAGGGCAGCCACCGAGTCGATGACCACCACGTCGACTGCACCGGAGCGGATCAGCATGTCCGCGATCTCCAGGGCCTGCTCGCCGGTGTCGGGCTGGGAGACGAGCAGCGCGTCGGTGTCCACGCCGAGCTTCTGCGCGTAGTCGGGGTCGAGCGCGTGCTCCGCGTCGATGAAGGCGGCGATGCCGCCCGCCTTCTGCGCGTTGGCGACGGCGTGCAGCGCGACGGTAGTCTTCCCGCTGCTCTCCGGTCCGTATATCTCCACGACGCGGCCGCGCGGCAGGCCGCCGATGCCTAGGGCCACGTCGAGCGCGATCGACCCGGTGGGGATCACCTCGACCGGGGTCCGCGTCTCCTCGCCGAGCCGCATGATCGAGCCCTTGCCGAACTGGCGCTCGATCTGCAGCAGCGCTGCCTCGAGCGCCTTGTCCTTGTCGCTGGCCCGGTCCGGGGCCGACGTCTTGCCGCTTGGTGCCATGGGGACTCCCTGTCGCTGGATTCCGGTGTCAGGCTGGCCGCGACCTTCGGCGCACTGTGCTCTTCCGGCCATATTCACTGGTCATGTGGCTGAACACTGCGCCCGCCGCCAACACCGCACACGCTACGCGTCACCACTGACAATCCCGGGCCACGCCGGCACGGGCAGGGAAACGCGCCGCGACGCGCACGGCGCCCCGACATCCATCACTATAGGGGAACGACTGTTCGATCGCGGGGGAACACGCCGGCTTGTTCGATCGAATCCGGCGGGGCGCGTTAGCGGAGCCTTTCCGGCACGTTGAACTGCTCGCTCACCGCGCGCCATACCACCTTCGCGTCCTCGCCGTCGGCGAGGGCCCGGTTGACCGTGCGCCCACCGAGGCCGGACAGCACGAAGTCTTTCGCGACGCTCTGCGCGTAGCCGTCGCCGAAGTGCTCGCTCATCCGCGCCCAGAACTCCGTAAGCCGCATCCTTCAAGGCTACCGGCGGGTGGCGGGAAGGCAGGCCCGGAGAAAACCCGCAGCCTTCCCAGGGGATAATCGGGGCATTCACCGTTGGTATGTCGTTGTGTTAACAGGGGAACCTTGTTGTCTGAGGGGCGCGTGCGGCCAGTTCGTCCGGCACCGCGGAGCAGGAGTGAGATGTCCAGGGACGCCGCAGAAGACGGCAGGCCGGACGTCGCTGAGGAGACCGGGCCAGCAGCGATGGCGAGCGAAAGCGCGGAGTCAGGCGAAGCCTGCGCAGCGGGTGAGGCCGGGGAGCCCCTCGACCCGGGCGACAAGGGCGGGTGGGGCGGCACGCCCGGCGCGGACGACCGCGGCCCTGACGATCTCACTGAGGACGACCCGGCCGATGGCGCGCCCGGCACGGCCGGCCACCTCGCGGACGGGGCCGACGACGAAGCCCAGGCTGGCAGCCTGATCGAGATGGCCGAGCCGGTAGGGCTCGACGAGCCAGGCCCGGTGCTCCCACCGCCGCGGCGCTGGCCCCGGCTGCTGCTCGCGCTCGGCTTCGTGCTGCTCGCGGCGGCCATCGTCGGCGGGGCGGTCGCCATCGTCGGCGCGGTCACGCACGGCTTCAAGAAGCCGGTGAAGGTCACCTACACGAAGTCACCGGTGTTCTCGCTCAAGGCCGGCGAGTGCTTCGATCCCCGGGGCCAGTCGTACACCCTGATCCCGTGCGACTCGCCGCACCAGGCCGAGGTGTTCGCCACGTTCAACCTGACCGGGACGGCGTGGCCGGGCAGCTCGACGGTCGCCGCGGCGGCGAGCAGCGGCTGCGCGAGCAGGCTCACCGGCTACCTGAACCCGCAGCTGGCGGTCAGCCTCGCGTCCACCTACGTGTACCCGGACGCCACCGCATGGCAGGCGGGCACGCGGACCGTGATCTGCGAGGTACGGGCCGCGACCGGCGAGCTCACCGGGTCGGTGCGCGGCGGCGCGACGACGGCGGGCTAGGCAGCACGCGGGGAAACGCCGCGCCGGCCGCCGGCCCTGCGCCGGCCCTGCGCCGGCTAGCAGCCGCCGGGCGGCCCGGGGATCCCTTCGCCGGCCTCCGGGTCGTCCACAATGCCGTAGGCACCGCTGCGGACCTCGGCGCCGAGGTGGATCAGGTACCAGTCGCCGCGCCACGAGATGAACGAGGCGATGCCGAACGAGCGGGTTGCTCCGCCCGCCCGGTAGACGACGCGCGCTCCCGGGACGTTCCAGTAGCCGACGTTGTTGTAGCAGGCGCCGACGCCGATCCACCGCTCGTACCGGGCCGGGACGATGACCTTGTCGAGCGTCGCGCCGCGCGGCACGAGCTTGTGGACGGCGGCGAGGTCGAGGGTGAAGTCGTACCAGAGCCGGCCGTGCCAGTCGGCATCCGGGTTGGCGATGCCTTTAACCTGCTGGTAGGCCTTCTCGGGGAAGAACGCGGGCAGCGCGTTGTCCGGATCGCCGGTGGTGACGGCCAGCCAGATGTCGTGCACGGCGTTGCCGAAGGCCGTGTCGTCGGTGCGCGGCAGGGCGCTGGTTTGCGGGAGGGCGGCGGCGGCGGGCGGCGCGACCGGGAGGGCGGAGGGGCTGGCGGGCGCGGACTGCCTGACCGGAGTACCGCTTGGCGACCCGCTCGGGCCAGGCGACGCGCCGCG
>DASWAE010000166.1:0-20761 GCA_036391275.1 Trebonia sp. | reverse complement strand
TCAAGGCCGCGCACGGGCTGCCGGTGTCGCTCAAGCACCCGGACACGGAGATCTTCGTCGAGGTCGACCAGCAGGAGGTGTTCGTCTTCACCGGCGGCGAGCCAGGGCAAGGCGGGCTGCCGGTCGGGATGAGCGGCCGCGCGGTCGCGCTGATGTCCGGCGGCATCGACTCGCCCGTCGCCGCGTACCGGATGATGAAACGAGGGCTGCGCTGCACCTTCCTGCACTTTTCCGGCATGCCGCTGACCGGGCCTGAGTCGGTGTACAAGGCCTACGCGCTGGTCCGCGGGCTTGACCGGTTCCAGGGGGCGTCACGGCTGTACGTGGTGCCGTTCGGCAAGGCGCAGCAGTCGCTCGCGAGCTCGGGCGCGGGGCGGCTCCAGGTCATGGCGCAGCGGCGGCTGATGCTCAAGACGGCTGAGGCCCTCGCCGCCAGGCTGAACGCGACCGCGCTGGTCACCGGGGACTCGCTTGGGCAGGTATCCAGCCAGACGCTGCCGAACATCACGGCGCTCGACGACGCCGTCCGCCTGCCGATCCTGCGCCCGCTGCTCGGCTGGGACAAGACCGAGATCATGGCGGAGGCGCGCAGGCTCGGCACGCTGGCCATTTCCGAGCTGCCTGACCAGGACTGCTGCACCCTGCTCACCCCGCGCCGGGCGGAGACAAGGGCGAAGATCGAGGACCTGCGTCGCATAGAAGGGCGGCTGGACGCGGACGAGCTCGCCGAGCAGCTCGCCGAGCACGCCCAGCAGTACCGTCCAGAGTAAGCGGAACGGGGGCGTGAGCGGCCTCCGGCCGCCGGTCTCGGCCGTGCCCGTGTCCGCGCCGGTCAGGGCAGGCGGGCGGCGGGCCTCGGCGCCGGGGTCAGCGTCCGGCCGACCAGGGGCGACAGGTGGAGCGCGACGGAGGCGAGTTCGCGCAGGTCCGACTCGATGAGCGCCTGCGGGCCGTCGCAGAGGGCGGTCTCCGGGTGCGGGTGGACGTCGACGATGATGCCGTCGGCGCCGACCGCGATCGCCGCACGGGACAGCGGCAGCACCAGGTCGCGCCGCCCGCCGGAGTGGGAGGGATCGACGATCACCGGCAGGTGCGACAGGCGCTGCGCCACCGGCACCGCCGAGATGTCCAGGGTGTTGCGCGTCGCCTTCTCGAACGTGCGGATGCCGCGCTCGCACAGCACGATGTCCAGGTTGCCGCGCTGCGCGATGTACTCCGCGGCCATCAGCCACTCCTCGATGGTGGCGGACATGCCGCGCTTGAGCATGACCGGCTTGCCCGCCGCGCCGACCGCCTGCAGGAGGGGGAAGTTCTGCATGTTGCGCGTGCCGACCTGGAGCATGTCCGCGTACTTGCTGACAAGCTCCACGTCGCGCTGGTCGATCACCTCGGTCACGATCGGCAGGCCGGTCTCCTCGCGGACCTCCGCGAGGATCTTGAGCCCCACCTCGCCGAGGCCCTGGAAGGCGTAGGGCGAGGAGCGCGGCTTGAACGCGCCGCCGCGCAGCAGCGACGCGCCGGCCGCCCGCGCCATCCGGGCGGCCGCCAGGGTCTGCTCGGGCGTCTCTACCGCGCACGGCCCGGCGATCACGGTCAGCGTGTCCGGGCCGATCGGCACCCCGGCCACCCGGATGACGGAGCGCTCCCGCCGGTGCTCGCGGCTGACCAGCTTGTACGGGACGGAGATCCGCACGAGGTCGGCGACTCCCGGCAGCCCGGTCAGGTTCAGCGTGGCCGCGAACCGCTCGATGTCGCCGCTCAGCCCGATGATCGTCCGCGACTCGCCGCGGCTGACGAATGCCTCGCCGCCCGCGTCGCGTACCACCGTCACCACATGATCCACATCGGACGCCGAAGCGTCCGCAGCCATCACCACAACCATCTGCCCCAGCCCTCCACCCGAATGGCTGCCCGGCCGCATGCTCGGCTGACCGGCCAGCGCCGCTACCGCAGTCCCTTCAGGGTAGCGATATCGCGCGCGTGCCCCGCCTTCCCGCCGGGTGTCTCGACGACGAACGGCACATCGGGCAGGGCCGCGAGCAGCTCGCGGAACGGGCCGGCGCCGATCTGGCCCGCGCCGATCGCCTCGTGCCGGTCGCGCTTGGACCCGCAGCCGAGCAGCGAGTCGTTGGCGTGCACCAGCCGCACCGGGGGCCGCCGCTGGCCGGGGACGCCGGCCGGCATCCCGGCCGCGGTGCCCAGCTCGTCGAGCATGGCCGCCACCCCGCCGGGGGCGGTCAGGTCGTGCCCGGCCGCGAACAGGTGGCAGGTGTCCAGGCAGAGGCCGGCCTTGGGATGGTGTTCCACCGCGGTGAGGTAGGTAGCCACGTCGCCGGTCCGCGCGCAGAGCATCTGCCCCTGGCCGGCCATCGGCTCGAACAGCAGGTCGGGGTCGTCCTCGCCGAGCTTGTCGAGCAGCGGAAGGGTGAGCTCGCCGATCTGCCGCAGCGCCTGCTCCCTGGCCCGCTCCCCGGTCCAGCCCACCGCGGAGCCGGTGTGCACGACCACGCCCCGCGCCCCGATCTCCGCGCCGCGGCGCAGCGCGTGCGCCACCGCGTCGGCTGACCGCGCGGCCACCTCCGGGCTACCCGAGCCCAGGTTGACCAGGTACGTCGCGTGCACGAAGACCGGCATCCCCGACTGGCGCAGCCGTGCGTCCTCGGCGGCGTCGCCCGGGCCCGCCGCCCAGCCGCGCGGGTTGGACACGAATACCTGGATGACCTCGGCGCCCACCTCGGCCGCATAAGAAAGACCGCCCGTCGCCAGCCCGCCGGTGACGGTGGCGTGGGACCCGATCAACGGCATCAGAACGGGTTGTCCGAACCGCACATCAGGGTGATTTGCGTGCTTGGCGGCGCCTGGCCGGACGGGTTCGTGCCCGTCGCCTGGTTCTGGTGGAAGAAGCCCTGCTGCACAATGATGTTGGTGAACCCGGCGTTCGCCAGGTCCTGCTGCGCCTGCCCGCAGTCCTCGCCCTGCACGTCGGGGATGTTCGCCGCCGGCGGGCCTGCCGACACCGACACGCTGATCGTCTGGCCCGGCCGCACCGGCGTCCCCGCCGGGGGCGTCTGGGCGACGATGGCGCCCTGCTGCTGGCCGCCCTGCACGGTGGTCGGCTGCAGGTTGAGCCGGTTCGCGCTCGCCCACTGCTGTATCGCGTTGATGTCCTGGCCGACCAGGTTGGGCAGCGCGAGCCCGGCGACCACTTCCACGGCCACCGGCTTGTTCTCCGGCCAGGAGGTGCCGGCCGGCGGGTCCGTGCCGGCCACCTGGCCGATGACCGGGTTGCTTTGCGCGCCGACCGGCTTGGTGGCCGCGGCCACGGTCAGCCCGGCCGCGCGCAGCGCCGCCTCGGCCTGTCCCACCGTGTCGGTCGCCGGGATCGACGGCACGCTGATCATCCGTGGTCCGGAGGAGACGGTCAGCTCGATTGTCGCGCCGGGCAGTGCCCGGCCCGACGGCGAGGTGCTGATCACCTCGCCCTTGGGCACGTTGTCGTCGGTCACCGGCGACCCGGTGCGCACCTGGAAGCCCGCCTCGCGCAGCGCCTGCGTGGCGGCCGTCTCCGTCATCCTGGATACCGCGGGCACGTGCGTGTACCGGCCGGAGGTCAGCCACCAGCCGCCGCCGCACAGCCCGACCACGGCGAGCAAGGCCGCCATCAGGTACACCAGCCGCCTGCTGAACAGCCATCGCTGCAGCAACGGCTCCTCGTCACCGTGGCGCGCCCGCCGCCCGCGGTAGGCGCCGACGTCGTCGGCGGGCAGGGCGGCGTCGTACCGGCCCCCCGTGCCGTAACCAGTGCCGTACCCCGCGCCGTCATAGCCTGCGTACCCGGGACCGACGACCATGGTGTGCGAGCCGGCGGCCACGCCGGCGGCCGGGTTGGCCGTGGCAGCGCCGGCGTAAGGGCTGGGCTGGCCGAACGGGGTGGTCACGGCCGGCGCCTGTGCCCAGGACCCGGCAACCGCGGGCTCGACCGGGTCGGCGATGCCGCGCAGCCCGCGCGCCACCCGCAGGAACACCTCCGCGTCCTGGGGACGGAGCTGCGGGTCCCTGCTCGTCGCTGAGCCGACGAGCTGGTCGACTCCCGGCGGGATCCCGCCGGCGAGCGTGCTCACCGCGGGCACGTCGCCGTTCACGTGCGCGTACGCCACCGCGAGAGGCGACTCGCCAGAGAACGGCACCCGCCCGGTGAGCATCTCGAACAGCATGATGCCGGCGGCGTACACGTCGGTGCGCGCGTCGGTCGGGGCGCCGGTGACCTGCTCGGGCGCGATGTAGGAGACCGAGCCGATGATCATGCCGGCCCGCGTGTTCCCGACGGCCGCGCTGGCCCGGGCCAGGCCGAAGTCCACCACCTTGACCCGGCCGTCGGCCGTGATCAGCACGTTCTCGGGCTTCACGTCCCGGTGCACGATCCCGGCCCGGTGCGCCGCGGCGAGCCCGGCCAGCACCGGGTCCATGACGCTGAGCGCCTCCTGCCATGGCAGCCAGCCCCGCTCGCGCAGCAGCGCGCGCAGCGTCCGCCCGGGGACGTACTCCATGACGAGGTACAGGTACTGCCCGTCCATGGCCTGGTCGTACACGCCGACGATGTTCGGGTGCGACAGCTTGGCCACGGACTTGGCCTCGCCGATGAACCGGCTCACGAAATCAGCGTCACGCACCAGGTCCGCGTGCATGACTTTGAGCGCCACCTCACGGTCGAGCCGGATGTCGGTGGCGAGATAGACAGTGGCCATGCCGCCGTGCGCGATGCGGGCACGGACGTGGTAACGCCCGTCTAGCATCCGCCCGGTGAGCATGTCCGCAGGAGCAGGATCCATCACGGCGATTTTACGGGGCCTATCGGCGACTTTGGCCGGTGTTAATTACTTTGTCAGCTGCCTGTTGTGCGCACTGGCCGCGGGGAGGCCCCGCCGCGCCCCCGATCATGGCAGGGATCGGCCCGCCCCGCAGGTATCTCGGTAAAAACCGGTCCCGCCTGGCTATACCTGCAAGTGTCGACTTGCAGCAATTCGATGACTCATGGGAGACTCGGCCCCGCAGTTGCCCGCGCGAGGAGGCTTTGTCATGGAAGACCGTATCGAGCAGCGGATCACTATTCGCGCGGCGCAGGACAAGGTCTGGCAACTCGTCACCCGGCCTGGCTGGTGGCTGCCCGGAAGCGACGCCGGCCCGGCCGCGGGTCCCGGCCGGGTCTCGGTTGCCTACGGCCACGACGAGCGGCCGTACGTGATCGACATCGTCCGCCTGGAGCCGCACGGCTACGCCTCCTTCCGCTGGGCGAGTGCCTTCGGCGGGGCGGAGCCCGCGCCGGGCAGGGCCACCCTGGTTGAGTTCTATCTCCGGCCGGTCGGCAACGAGACGGGCCTGACGGTCGTGGAGAGCGGCTTCGCGTCGCTCGACCTGCCAGATGCGCTGCGCGAGGACCAGTTGAAGGGCAACCTGGGCGGCTGGCAGTACGAGCTCGCCGGCCTGCGCACCCGTGCCGAGCGGTGAGCCCCGCTGACCCGGACCGGGCGCTTGCGGCGCTCGGTGACCCGCGCCGTCGCGAGCTGCTTGAGTTGCTCGGCCGGGCGGCGGGCGCGACGGCGGGCAGCCTGGCGGCGGTGCTGCCCGTGTCGCGCCAGGCCGTCGCACAGCACCTCGCGGTCCTCGAGGAGGCCTGCCTCGTCACCCGCAGGAGGGCTGGGCGTCAGGTGGTGTTCACCGTCCGGACAGACGGCCTGACGGCTGCCGCCGGCTGGCTGACCGCCCGCGCCACTGCCTGGGGTGAGCGCAATGATCCCGCTGACCAGCCGGAAGATCCACTATTGTGATGGTATGTCGGGTGTTTGGGACCGGCGCGGACGTGGGACATTGGACTCGTGACCCAGATAAACCCCGTGGCTGACGATCTTGTCGGCGAATGGCTGTCACTCCCCGAGGTAGGCGCCCGGCTCGGCCTTCCCGTCAGCCGGGTGAAGCAACTCCTCCGTGACCGCAAGCTCATCGCCGTCAGCCGGCCGGGCGGTGAACGCGCGATCCCCGCCGCCTTCATCGACGGCGCGCAGATCGTCAAGGGCCTGCCAGGGACGCTCACCGTGCTGTTCGACTGCGGATTCGACGACATCGAAGCTCTCCGCTGGCTGTTCACCGCGGACGATACGCTCCCCGGCACCCCGATCGCGGCCCTCTGCGCCCGCCGTGGCACCGAGGTCAACCGCCGTGCCCAGGCCCTGGCCTTCTAGGTAGTCATCGCGCCGGTAACGCGGCGGCCCCGCCGTCCGCGTTACCGGCGTGCCCGCATCCCGCCCCTGGAACCGCCTCCGGCGTGACCTGTTACCGCCGTGACCAGCCTCTGGCATGCGCTGGGTCGCTGTATGTCCGGTTTCCGGCAGGGTCCGGGCGGCCAAGGACTTGTGGTGTCAGCACAGAAACTTGACTCCTGGGTTATGCTAAGACACATGCCGCCAAGACCGCGCCAGCGACCGACGTCGCATGCGCCCCAGGAAGCACAGCGCCGCGTCGGGACGGCCAGACCGCGGATCACCGACGCGCTGCAGGCGGGCCGGTCGTTCTCGTTCGAGTTCTTCGCGCCGAAGACCGACCAGGGAGCGCGGCAGTTCTGGGACACCATGCGCCGGCTCGAGCCGCTCAAGCCGACGTTCGTCTCCGTGACGTACGGAGCGGGCGGATCGACGCGCGAGGGCACCGTCCAGGTGGCTGGCGCGATCGCCGAGCAGACCCAGCTGAACCCGATGGCCCACCTCACCGCGGTCAACCACTCGGTCGCGGAGCTGCGCAACGTCATCGGCTGGTTCGCGAGCGTCGGCGTCCGCAACGTGCTGGCGCTGCGCGGTGACCCGCCCGGCGACCCGAACGCGCCCTGGGTACCGCACCCCGACGGCCTGGCCCACGCGCGGGAGCTCGTCGCGCTGCTGAAGTCCTCCGGCGACTTCTGCGTCGGCGTGGCCGCCTTCCCCGAGCGGCACCCGCGCTCGCCCGACGAGGAGACCGACACCCGGCACTTCGTGGAGAAGTGCCGGGCGGGCGCGGACTTCGCCATCACCCAGATGTTCTTCGACGCCGAGGACTACCTCAGGCTCAGGGACCGGGTGGCGGCCCGCGGCTGCCACGTGCCGATCATCCCGGGGATCATGCCGGTCACCAGCATGCGCGTGCTCGAGCGGCAAATCGAGCTCGGCGGCTGCAAGGTCCCCGTCGGCCTGCTCGACCAGCTGCGCGCGGCGGACGCGCGCGGTGACGCGGCGACGGTCAGGAGCATCGGCGTCGACTACGCCGCCAGGCTGTCGGCCAGGCTGCTTGACGAGCAGGTGCCCGGGCTGCACTTCATCACGCTCAACGCGTCGCGCGCGACGATGGAGATCTACCAGCTGCTCGGTCTCGGCGACCGGGGCGGCGCCTTGTCCGCGGCCAGTGGCAGCGTCGCGCCCATCACCGCGTAGGGCGGCTCGGTCCCGGAGAACCGGAAGTCCGTCAGCAGGTCGGTGAACCCCACGGCCCGGTACAGCCGCCGTGCCCGGGTCGGCGCGTCGGCGGTGGACAGCACGGCGGTCCGCTCGGGACGGCCGTCGGCCACCGTGAGCAGCAGCGAGCGCCCGATCCCGTTGCCCTGCCAGCGCGGCAGCACGTGCAGTTCGGCGATCTCGAAGGAGTCGTCGAGCCATCCGCCTGACCCGCCGCCCTCGGCGGCCGAGACTGCCTCGGCGGAGCGCGTGGCGAGCGCGGCGGCGACCATGTCGTGCCACCACTGCCCGGTCTCGCCGTGGAACCCGTAGGTGAACCCGGCGAGCTGGCCGCCGGCCTGGGCGACGAGCCCGCGGAACCCCGGGCTCGCCGCATGCCGCTCCATGATGGCTTCCCGTCCCGACAGGCTCCGGTCCGGCGGGTTCATCGCGGCCGCGTACACGGCGACGAGCGCGCGGATGGAGGACCGGAACTCCCCGGGCCCGAGCTCGCGGTAGGTAATCCTCATGCAGGCACCCTCACCAGCCAAAGACTAGAGCACCGGGCACGCTCGCAGGACGCTCGAACGGCGTGACGCTGGAATGTCAGACCCTCTCGGTAACTTCGAACTCGTCAGCAAATGAACTGGACTTTGGCGCGAACCTGTGTTCGAATGAGACTGTGTTCGAATTAAGGGGGTTGACTCCCGGTCGCCGCGACCCCTGGCGGCCGGTGCCGGCCGGGCGGGGCGTGGGGAAGCGCTTCGCCTGGCCGGCGGATCACCCCGGGGTCGCGCTGCCGGCCAGCCTGGCTGACGCGGACTTCGGCGCATCTCCTGGAGGAGTGATGAGCATGATCAGCACGCTGACGGCGGCGGGAGCGCCTGCCCGCAACGCAATGCCTCTGCCAAACCGGGTGCCCGCGGCGGCGCTGAGCCTGCTGCGCACGGCGCGGCTCGGGCTGGCGGAGGCGGAGGCGGAGACGGACGCGGGGACGCGCTACATCGGCGCGCACCTGGCCGCGCTGCGCGCGGCCGCGGCCATCGTGGCGGCACGGGGCGAGCCGGGAACCGGAGCGCGGCGCCGCCGGCCCCGGTCGGTCTGGGAACTGCTGCCGCAGGTTGAGCCGGCCCTCGCGGAATGGGCGGCGTTCTTCGCGGCGAGCGCGGCCAAGCGGGCCGCGGCGGAGGCGGGCCTGCCGCGGGCGGCGAGCGCGCGGGAGGCGGACGACCTCCTGCGCGACGCGGCCACGTTCTTGGGCGTTGCCGAGCGGGCACTTGGCGTTGACAGCGAGCCGATGCTTCCGCTGTCGCTGCGGCCCGCGAGCTAGCGGCCTGAGGAACAAGTGCCGCCCTCGGACGTAACGATTTGCCTATGACCAGGAAGAATCCAGCAGGCGCGGTTTCAGGGACGGTCTAATCCCGCGGGCTCCGCGGGCCCCCGCCGCCCGGGCCGGGAAGGACGGGCAAGGCGGGGTCGGGGAGGAATAACGGGGCGGGCAGACCCTGGCCGGGACAGGGCCTTCGGCGCCCGCGGGCGGCGCGGTGACCTGTGCCGTCCACCCGGCGATCGCCGGGTCACGCCGGGTGGACGGCAGGAGTGCTCAGCCCTGGCTGAACGGGCCGCGGCGCGGCCCGCCGCGATGGCGGCGAGCGGCGCGGCTCAGCGTCAGAAGGACTCGATCGAGTTGCTCCGCGCGTCGGCGTCGAGCACGCCCCAGCTGATGAGCTCCTCGGTCAGGTCAGCCGGCGACTTGTCGTAGATGACCGCGAGCGAGCGCAGGTCCTCGTGCCGCACGGACAGCACCCGGCCGTTGTAGTCGCCGCGCTGGGCCTGGATGGTGGCCACGTAGCGGGCGAGGGGACCCACCTTCTCCTTGGGGAGCTGGTTCATCCGCTCAAGGTCGATCACGAGCTTGGGCGCGGTCGCGATCGGGGTCGGCGCCGCGTCGCCGGGCAGCAGCTCGGAGACGGGAACGCCGTAGAACTCGGCCAACTCGGCGAGCTTCTGGACAGTGACCGACCGGTCGCCGCGCTCGTAGGAGCCGACGACGACGGCCTTCCACCGGCCGCGGGACTTCTCCTCGACGCCGTGCAGGGACAGCCCCTGCTGGGTGCGGATGGCGCGCAGTCGCGCGCCCAGGGTCTTGGCGTACTCAGATGGCATTTTTCCTCGGTTTCCCGGCCAGTCGTCGCTTACGGTAACGGTTACGCACAGTGACGGTAGGCGGCAAGAGCGGCAAGGTCAAGCCGAATGGCAAAAACTGGTTGAACTCGTCCAGTAACCGGCATTGCCCTTCACTGCCGATATCTACCCTCCGTCAGATCGCGACAACCCCGCTGTAACCGGCTTTCCCATGCGCAGAGGGGTCAAAGCGGGGCTCGTTCGCGCTCTCGGAACGTTATGGCGGTCTATGTTAAATGTGATACAAATCACATCTCTCGGGGTCGCCGAATGAGTCGGCCGACGGGTGTGCGGGACCGTCGGCGGACCGGGTTGTCGTAACGGCAGGCGGGAAAGTCACGCAGTGGGATGTTCTGCGTATCGGGGCGGCAGCCAGTCTAGTGACTTTCCGTGTTTCTTGTGTTGCTATCAGTTGCGAAGCGGCCGTGTCGCGCCCGCTGCGGGCAGCCGGATCGCTGACCGTGCCGCGCCGGCCGGCCACGGCCGGCGCGCCCGCCGGACCGGGCCGCGGCCTGCGTTAACGCGCCTGATACGGTTGGGACACGTAGGCATCCTTTAAGGACCGTCCCGTGAGACGGGGAAGGAGGTCGTGACTGGTGTGCGCGATGCGACCTGAGCCAGTTCACGAGCCGGGCCCTCGCGGCCCAGGCGATCCCGGCAATCTCGCCGGCCAAGCTGCCCCTCGCCCAGACGGCCAGGGCGACGCCGTCCCGGGCAGGCAGGAACTTCAGGGCTGGAAAGCGGTACTCACCCCCGAGGAGATCCGGCGCGCGCTCACCCGCATCGCGCACGAGATCCTCGAGCGGACACACGGCGGCGACCAGGTTGTCCTGCTCGGCATCCCGACCCGTGGCGTCTACCTGGCCCGCCGCCTTGCCGCCCGGATCGGGGAGTTCGAGGGCTCGCCGGCCCCGGTCGGCTCGCTCGACGTCACCCTGCACCGTGACGACCTGCGGCTGCGGCCGGCCCGCGCGCTGCAGCGCACCGAGGTGCCCGCCGACGGGGTGGACGGCAAGACCGTCGTCCTCGTCGACGACGTGCTGTTCTCCGGCCGGACGATCCGCGCCGCGCTCGACGCGCTGAACGACCTCGGCCGGCCGCGCGCGGTTCAGCTCGCGGTGCTGGTCGACCGCGGCCACCGGGAGCTGCCCATCAGGGCCGACTACGTGGGCAAGAACCTGCCCACCGCGTACCGCGAGAAGGTGCGCGTCCAGCTCGCGGAGTTCGACGGGGTGGACTCGGTACTGCTTGGAGAGGGGGACCGGTGAAGCGGCACCTCATCTCGGCGGGCGACCTGAGCCGCGACGACGCCGTGCTGATCCTGGACACCGCGGAGGAACTGGAGAGCGTCGGCGGCCGGGCGATCAGGAAGCTGCCCACGCTGCGCGGCCGTACCGTGGTCAACCTCTTCTACGAGGACTCCACCAGGACGCGGACCTCCTTCGAGGCGGCGGCCAAGCGGCTGTCCGCCGACGTGATCAACTTCTCCGCCAAGGGGTCAAGCGTCGCCAAGGGCGAGTCGCTCAAGGACACCGCGCTGACCCTGGAGGCGATGGGCGCGGACGCCGTGGTGATCAGGCACCCCGCCTCCGGTGCGCCGCACCGCCTGACGAACTGGGTGAGCGGCCGCGTGGTCAACGCGGGCGACGGCACGCACGAGCATCCCACCCAGGCACTGCTCGACGCCTTCACGATGCGGCAGCGCCTCGGCGGCGCGGAGCGGCGCGGCCAGGGGCTCGACGGCGTCCGGGTGACGATCGTCGGCGACGTGCTCCACTCCCGGGTGGCCCGCTCCAACGTGCTGCTGCTGTCCACGCTCGGCGCGCACGTGACGCTGGTCGCCCCGCCCACCCTGATGCCGCACGCGGTGGAGACCTGGCCGTGCCGGGCCGGCTACGACCTCGACACCGAGCTGCGCAAGAGCGACGTGGTGATGATGCTGCGCGTGCAGCAGGAGCGGATGACCGCGGCCTTCTTCCCGACCGTCCGCGAGTACCGCCGCCGCTACGGCCTTGACGCCGGGCGGATGGCGCTGCTCCCGGAGCACGCCATCGTCATGCACCCCGGCCCGATGAACCGCGGCGTCGAGATCGCCGCCGAGGTGGCCGATTCCAGCCGCTCCACCATCGTGCAGCAGGTCGCCAACGGCGTGACCGTCCGCATGGCGGTGCTTTACCTGATGCTCGGCGGCGCGGCGGAGGAGGCAGCATGACGCGGCGGGATAACAGCAAGAACAGCTCTTGCCGGGTCCGGCCGTGTCCCGTTAGGCCGGCTATAGGCGGTCCAACGGGCCACGGGGAGCGGGCGATGCGAGCGACTGAGGGGTGCGCATGAGCGAGGAATGGCTTATCAAGGGCGCCGCGGTCACCGGTGGCGAGCCCGCCGACATCCACGTCACCGACGGCGTCATCGCCGCCGTGGGGCGGCACCTGGACGCGGCGGGCGCGGCCGTCCTCGACGCGGACGGCCTCGTCGCCCTGCCCGGCCTCGTCGACCTGCACACCCACCTGCGCGAGCCGGGCCGGGAGGACGCCGAGACGGTCGAGACCGGCACGCGGGCCGCCGCCCTCGGCGGGTACACGGCGGTGCACGCGATGGCCAACACCGAGCCCGTCGCCGACACGGCCGGCGTGGTGGAGCAGGTCTGGCGGCTCGGCGAGCAGGCCGGGTACGCGGACGTCCGCCCGGTAGGCGCCGTCACCGTCGGCCTGCACGGCAAGCAGCTCGCCGAGCTCGGCGCCATGGCGGACTCCGCCGCGCGGGTCCGCGTCTTCTCCGACGACGGCTTCTGCGTCGCCGACCCGCTGCTCATGCGCCGGGCGCTGGAGTACGTCAAGGCGTTCGACGGGGTGATCGCGCAGCACGCCCAGGAGCCGCGGCTGACCGAGGGCGCGCAGCTGAACGAGGGCGAGGTCGCCTCGCGGCTCGGCCTGGCCGGCTGGCCCGCGGCGGCGGAGGAGGCGATCATCGCGCGCGACGTGCTCCTCGCCGCGCACGTCGACGCCGCACTGCACGTCTGCCACGTGTCGACCGCGGGGAGCGTGGAGATCATCCGCTGGGCCAAGTCCAAGGGCTGGCGCGTCACCGCCGAGGTCACACCGCACCACCTGCTGCTTACCGACGACCTGGCCGGCGACTACGACCCGGTGTTCAAGGTCAACCCGCCGCTGCGCACGAAAACCGACGTGGACGCGCTCCGGCAAGCCCTGGCCGACGGCACCATCGACTGCGTGGCCACCGACCACGCCCCCCACCCGGTCGAGGCCAAGGAGACCGAGTGGGCCGCCGCCGCCAACGGCATGACCGGGCTGGAAACCGCGCTGCGGGTGGTCCAGCGGGCCATGGTCGACACCGGCCTGCTCGACTGGGCGGGCGTCGCGGACCGGATGTCCGCCCGCCCGGCGGCCATCGGCCGCGTGCAGGGGCACGGCCAGCCGCTGGCCGCGGGCGCCCCCGCCAACATCACCCTGTACGACCCCGCCGCCGGCGACACGCCCGTGGACCCGTCCGCGCACGCCTCCAAGAGCCGCAACAGCCCGTTCGCCGGGATGCCGCTGCCTGGCGCCGTGGTCGCGACGTTCCTGCGCGGCACGCCGACGGTCCTCGACGGGAAGGTGACCCGATGAGTAACGCAAGCCCCGACGCGATGCTGGTCCTCGAGGACGGCACCACGCTGCGCGGCACGGGGTTCGGCGCCTCCGGCGAGTCGTTCGGCGAGATGGTGTTCAACACCGGCATGACCGGCTACCAGGAGACCCTCACCGACCCGTCGTACTGCGGGCAGATCGTGGCGATGACCGCGCCGCACATCGGCAACACCGGCGTCAACGACGAGGACCCGGAAAGCCACCGCATCTGGGTGAGCGGCTACGTGGTCCGCGAGCCGTCGCGGATCGCGTCGAGCTGGCGCGCCCGGCGGAAGCTTGAGACCGACCTCAAGGCGCAGGGGGTCCCGGGCATCGCGGTGCCGGGCACCCGCGCGCTGACCATCCGGCTGCGCGAGCACGGCGCGATGCGCGCCGCCGTCTCCACCGTCGAGGACGACCCGCAGCGGCTGCTCGAGCGCGTGCTCGCCAGCCCCGGCATGTCCGGCGCCGACCTGGCCCGGATCGTCACCACGCCGCACCCGTACACGGTCGCGCCGCCGAGCGGCACCCCGGTCAGGTACCGGGTCGCCGCCGTGGACCTCGGCATCAAGGCCGCCACCCCGCACCGCATGGCGCAGCGCGGCATGGAGGTCAGGGTCATGCCGGCCACCTCCACCGCCGCCGACATCCTGGCCGCGAGCCCGGACGGCGTGTTCTTCTCCAACGGTCCCGGCGACCCCGCCGCGGCCGGCTACGCGGTCGCCGCGATGCGCGGCGTCCTTGAGGCCGGGGTGCCGCTGTTCGGCATCTGCTTCGGCAGCCAGATCCTGTCGCGTGCCATCGGGCTCGACACCTACAAGCTGCGCTACGGCCACCGGGGCGTGAACCAGCCGGTTATGGACCTGGGCACCGGACGGGTCTACATCACGAGCCACAACCACGGCTTCGCCGCGGCGCTGCCAGCCGAGGCGGGCGAGGTCGAGGCGGGCGAGGTGCGGGCGGGCGAGGTGCGGGCGGGGGAGGCCCAGTCCGGCGCCGGCGACCACGGCGCGACGGCGGGGGGCGGCCCGCGGGCGGCGGGCGGTACCGAGTGGGCGCACGTGCCGCAGGGCGCCCGGAAGCCGTTCGGCACCCCGTTCGGCGCGGCCCAGATCACCCACGTGAACCTGAACGACGGCGTGGTCGAGGGCCTGCGGCTGCTTGACCGGCCGGCCTTCGCCGTCCAGTACCACCCCGAGGCCGCCCCGGGGCCGCACGACGCGGTGGACCTGTTCGACCAGTTCGCCGAACTCATGAACACGGGCCAGATGGACAAGGGGAAGAAGTAAGCCATGCCGCGCCGCCAAGACCTCAAGTCCATCCTGGTGATCGGCTCAGGGCCGATCGTCATCGGCCAGGGGTGCGAGTTCGACTACTCGGGCACCCAGGCCTGCCGGGTGCTCAAGCAGGAGGGCATCCGGGTGAGCCTGGTCAACTCCAACCCGGCCACGATCATGACCGACCCGGAGTTCGCCGACGCGACCTACGTTGAGCCGATCACCCCCGAGGTACTCGCCAAGGTGATCGCGAAGGAGCGCCCGGACGCCGTGCTGCCCACCCTCGGCGGCCAGACCGCGCTCAACGCCGCCGTCGCCCTGCACGCCAACGGCACGCTCAAGAAGTACGGGGTCGAGCTGATCGGCGCCGACATCGACGCCATCGAGGCCTGCGAGGACCGCGAGAAGTTCAAGGACATCGTCACCGGCCTCGGCGCCGAGGTGCCGCACTCGGTGATCTGCCACACCATCGACGAGTGCCTCAAGGCCGTCTACGGCGCGCACGCGCACGCCGGCGGAGGCGGCACGGGCGAGGACGCCGCTGCTTCCAACCAGGAGGGCCTCGGCTTCCCCGTCGTCGTCCGCCCCTCGTTCACCCTCGGCGGCCTCGGCTCCGGCATCGCCTACAACGAGGCCGACCTGCGCAGGATCGCGGGCGCCGGCCTCGACGCCAGCCCCACCACCGAGGTGCTCCTCGAGGAGTCGATCATCGGCTGGAAGGAGTTCGAGCTTGAGCTGATGCGCGACCGCCACGACAACGTGGTGATCGTCTGCTCGATCGAGAACGTCGACCCGATGGGCGTGCACACCGGCGACTCGGTAACCGTCGCGCCCGCGATGACCCTCACCGACCGCGAGTACCAGGTCATGCGGGACACCGCGATCCAGATCATCCGCGCGGTCGGCGTCGACACCGGCGGCTGCAATATCCAGTTCGCGGTCAACCCGAAGACCGGCCGCATGGTCGTCATCGAGATGAACCCCCGCGTCTCGCGCAGCAGCGCGCTGGCCTCCAAGGCCACCGGCTTCCCGATCGCCAAGATCGCCACCAGGCTCGCCATCGGCTACACCCTGGATGAGATCCCCAACGACATCACCGGCCAGACCCCGGCGTCCTTCGAGCCCGCCCTCGACTACGTGGTCGTCAAGATCCCGAGGTTCGCCTTCGAGAAGTTCCCCGGCGCCGATCCCACGCTCACCACCCACATGAAGTCGGTGGGCGAGGCGATGGCGATCGGCCGCTCCTTCGCCGAGGCGCTGCAGAAGGCGCAGCGCAGCCTGGAGAGCCCCACCGGCCCGCTGCGGTTCACCGCCGAGGCCATCGGCGACGTCGACGAGCTGCTCGCCCGCTGCCGCACCCCGCACGACGGCCGCCTCAACACGATGCTCCAGGCGCTGCGCGCCGGCGCCAGCCCCGAGACGGTGGCCGAGGTCACCGGCATCGACCCGTGGTTCGTCGAGCAGCTGGAGCACATCAAGGAGGTATCCCGAACGATCGCGGCCGCTGCCCGGCTCGACAAGCCGCTCCTGCAGGCGGCGAAGGCCGCCGGGTTCTCCGACGCCGCCATCGCCGAGCTGCGCGTCATCCGCGCCGACGAGGTGCGGGCGCTGCGCCACCTGCACGATGTCCGCCCCGTCTACCACGCGGTCGACACGTGCGCGGCGGAGTTCGCGGCGCGCACCCCGTACCTCTACTCGACCTACGACGAGGGCGACGAGGTGCCGGGCGGCGACACGCCGAAGGTGATCATCCTCGGCAGCGGCCCGAACCGCATCGGCCAGGGCATCGAGTTCGACTACTCCTGCGTGCACGCCTCGATGGCGCTGCGCGCGGCCGGCTACGAGACCGTGATGGTCAACTGCAACCCGGAGACCGTCTCCACCGACTACGACACCTCCTCCCGGCTGTACTTCGAGCCGCTCACGCTGGAGGACGTCCTCGAGGTGGTGCACGCCGAGCAGCGGTCAGGCCCGGTCGCCGGCGTGATCGTGCAGCTCGGCGGGCAGACGCCGCTCGGCCTGGCGCGGGCGCTCGAGGCGGCGGGCGTGCCGATCGTCGGCACCTCGCCCGCCGCGATTCACGCCGCCGAGGACCGCGGCGCGTTCGCCGAGGTCCTCGCCGAGGCGGCCCTGGCCGCGCCGGTCGGCAAGGTCGCGCTGTCGGCCGACGAGGCGGCGGTCGCGGCGGCGGAGATCGGCTACCCGGTCCTGGTCCGCCCGTCCTATGTGCTCGGCGGCCGCGGCATGGAGATCGTCTACGACGAGGCCACGCTGCGCGCCTACGTGGGCCGCGCCGCCGCGGCCCACGCCGCCCAGGTCCATGCGGCGGGCGCGGCGCACGGCGGGCACGGCCGCGAGGTGAACCCGGTCCTCATCGACCGTTTCCTCGACGACGCGATCGAGGTCGACGTGGACGCGCTCTACGACGGCGAGGAGCTGTACCTGGGCGGCGTGATGGAGCACATCGAGGAGGCCGGCATTCACTCCGGCGACTCGGCGTGCGCGCTGCCGCCGATCACCCTCGGCAACGCCGACATCAGGGCGATCCGCGAGGCCACCAGGAAGATCGCGCGCGGCGTCGGCGTGCGCGGCCTGCTGAACGTCCAGTACGCCCTGGCGGGCGGCGTGCTCTACGTGCTCGAGGCCAACCCGCGGGCGTCGCGCACGGTCCCGTTCGTCTCCAAGGCCACCGCGGTGCCGCTCGGCAAGGCGGCGGCGCTCGTCATGATGGGCGCCTCGGTCGCGTCGCTGCGCGCCTCCGGCCTGCTGCCCGCCAGCGGGGACGGCGGCACCCTGCCGCTCGACTCCCCGGTGGCGGTGAAGGAGGCGGTGCTGCCCTTCGGCCGGTTCCGCGACGCGTCGGGGGCCGGGGTGGACACCGTGCTCGGCCCCGAGATGCGCTCTACCGGCGAGGTGATGGGCATCGACGAGTCGTTCGGCACCGCCTTCGCCAAGTCGCAAGAGGCTGTCTACGGCTCGCTTCCGGTCAAGGGACGGGTGTTCGTGTCGGTCGCCAACAGGGACAAGCGGGCCATGGTCTTCCCGGTCAAGCGGCTCGCGGACCTTGGCTTCGAGATCTGGGCGACGTCGGGAACGGCGGAGGTCCTGCGCAGGAACGGCGTTCGTGCCAAGATCGTCCGCAAGCAGAGCGACGGCGCGGGGCCGGACGGCGAGCCCACCGTGGTCGCCCGCATCCTGGACGGTGAGGTAGACCTGATCGTGAACACGCCCTTCGGCGCCGCGACGACGTCCTCGGCGGCGGTGCGGCTTGACGGCTACGAGATCAGGACCGCCGCGGTCCGCAGGGGCGTGCCGTGCGCGACGACCGTGGCCGGGCTGGCGGCGGCGGTCCAGGGCATCGAGGCGACCATCCGTGGCGACATGGGCGTCCGCTCCCTCCAGGAGCACGCCGCGGCGCTGAGGCTGGCGCCCGATGGCAAAGACCGCCATGATATCGGGCACTATCCTCAGCCATAATCGCCCCGGGGGACGACCCCCCGTACCCCCCGATGCCGGCCTTCGGCCAGCGGGCGGTGCAGGCCCCGTCCGGCGATAACGTATGCGGAGCAACTGACGACAGGGAACTGGACGGCGGCCGAATGGCAGGGAACGACCGGGACGGCGCGGCGGCGCCGGTTCAGGTGCGCGGCACGGTGCTCACGGTGCGCCGGGTCGACGCGTACGTGGCGATGACGGTGGTCGCCCCCGCCATCGCCACCAGGTTCCGGCCCGGCCAGTTCATCGCGATCGCGGTCGGCGGCCCGCAGTCGGGCATGCTGGCGCGGCGCACGTTCTCCGTGCATGACGTGCGGCCCGACCACGGCGGCACGGTGGAGTTCGTGTTCCTGCCGCGCGAACCGGGCGCCCAGTGGCTCGCCGACTGCCGCTCCCGTGACGTGCTTGACGTGGTGGGACCGCTCGGGCGGTCGTTCCCGGTGCCGCGCGACCCGGCGTCCTGCCTGCTCCTCGGGGTAGGGGCGGGAGCGGCGCCGCTGTTCGCGCTGGCCTCCCGGCTGGCCGAGCGCGGCTCGCAGGCCGATTACCTGCTCGGCGCGGAAAGCGCCGACCGGGTCTTCGGCGCCCTCACCGCCCGCCGTACCGGGCGCTCGGCCATCATCACCACCGCGGACGGCTCCCTCGGGTCACGCGGCTCCGTGGTGGACATGCTCCCCACCGTCGTGCAGCAGGCGCGCACCGACGTCATCTACGCGTCCGCGCCGACCGCCGTGCTGCGCCCGGTGTGCGCCCTGGCGGGCCGGTACGGCATCCCGGTCCAGGCCCTGGTGTCCGAGCCCGCCATGACCTGCGGCACCGGGCTCTGCATGGGCTGCGTGCTGCCCACCGTGGGCAACGACGGCATCACCCGCATGGTCCGCGCGTGCACGGAGGGCCCGGTCTTCCGCGGCGACCTGGTGCGGTGGGACGACGTGGGCACGATCCCCTTCGACGCGCTCGGGGCCCCGGGCTGGAAGCCGAAGCCCGCCACCGGGGAGCGCACCCATGCCAGCTGACCTGAGGACGCGCGTCGGGCACCTGGACCTGCCTAGCCCGGTCATCACCGCCTCCGGCTGCGCGGGCACCGGGCGGGAGCTCGCGCAGTTCACCGACGTGGCGCGGATCGGCGCGATCATCACCAAGTCGGTCACCCTTGAGCCCAAGGCGGGCAATCCTTCCCCGCGGATGACCGAGACGCCCAGCGGCCTGCTGTCGTCGGTCGGGCTGCAGGGACCAGGGCTCGACGGGTTCCTGCAGCGCGACCTGCCCTGGCTGCTGTCGCGGGGCGCGCGGGCCATCGTGAGTGTCGCCGGGCACACCGCCCGCGAGTACGGCGAGATCGCCAGCCGGCTCTCGGACGCCGCGGGGGTGGCCGCGCTCGAGGTGAACCTCGGCTGCCCGGACGCCGCGACGGCGGGCCGCCCGTTCGCGCACGATCCCGCCGCGGCGGGCGCCGTCGTGGCCGCGGTGCGGGGCAGCGCCCGTTACGACATCCCGGTGTTCGCCAAGCTGTCACCGGACGTCACCGACATCGTGGCGGTGGCCCGCGCCTGCGTGTCGGCCGGCGCGGACGGGCTCTCCATGATCAACACCGTCCCCGGCATGGCGATCGACCCGGTGAACTTCCGGCCCGCGCTCGCGGGCCTCGCCGGCGGCCTGTCCGGGCCCGCCGTCCGGCCGGTCGCCGTGCGCTGCCTGTGGCTGGTCCGCGAGGCGCTGCCCGACGTGCCGCTCATCGGCTGCGGCGGCGTGCGGACCGGACGCGACGCGCTGGAGCTGCTGCTCGCGGGCGCCTCCCTGGTGGCCGTCGGCACCGTGCTCTTCCACGACCCGTCGGCCTGCTCCCGCATCCAGCGCGAGCTCGAGGAGGAGCTGACCGCGCGCGGGGTCGACCGGGTATCCGACGTCATCGGCCGGGCCCACCAGCCGGCCGGGTATGCGGCGGAGCGTCATACTTGGGTATAGCGAGGCACTAACGGGGAGCGGCCATGGCACGGTCCGGCGGTCAGGAGCAGCCGTCTGCCGGGGGAGCACGGTCCGCCACGGAGTCACCCCAGGTCCCGGCGGCCCGCACCGCCCGCGCTGAGATGCCCGCCGGCGCGCCGCAGAGCTCCGCAGCGGACCTGCGGGAGCTCGCCGAGCTGAGTGACCTGCTCGGGGAGCTTGCGCGCCTGGTGCGCGACCTGGGCGCGCTGATCATGGGACTGATCACCGCGGCGGCCGGCCCGGCCGACGGGCGGAGCCGCGCTCTCGCGGTCCCGGCGGAGCTCGCGGAGCTGGCCGGCGCGCACCAGGAGCTTGAGGCGGAACAGCGGGCGCTCAGCGCCCGGTTCGAGTCCGGGGCCGGCGACGGCACGGGCCGGACCGCGCTGCGCGCCAGCCTCGCCGCACTGACCGAACGGGCCACCAGGGCCGTGGCCGGCGCCGCGGCGGTGAGCTTCCCCGGGGAACGCCACCCGGTGCCCGCCGCGGCGGGCAGCGCGGACAGGAACCAGGACCCCGTCGCTCTCCCCGGGCAGCCGTCAGGGGCGACACCAGCCTCGCCTCCGCCCGGGACCGCG
The DNA here is from genome assembly GCA_036391275.1 of Trebonia sp. GTDB lineage: Bacteria > Actinomycetota > Actinomycetes > Streptosporangiales > Streptosporangiaceae > Trebonia. Next base: position 164 of record DASWAE010000166.1, on the reverse strand, counting down.
CCGCGCGGAGTGCCTGGAGCATCTTCGAGACAACAACCGAGAGAGGAGAATCACGTGCGAATGCAGGCACCGGTCGCCGTCGCGCTCGACGCGCCGGACATCGACGTTGCAGCGCACTGGGCGACACTGGTCACGCCGTACGTGTCCACGGTCAAGATCGGCCT
>DASWAE010000165.1:0-6775 GCA_036391275.1 Trebonia sp. | reverse complement strand
GGACTCCCGCATCACCGACCGCTTCAAGCAGGCCTAGCAGCCGCATGAGCGGCACCCAGGATTATCGTGTGCTTTTGGTCGCGGAAAACGGCTATCAAATACACACGATCATCGCACCGTTGCCCGTACCAGTGATAACAGCAACTGGCGTCCCCGCAAGGCGGGCCGGCAACGGCAGGACCTGACGGGCCAGGCGAAGCACGCGCCCGGTCGGTATGGCAATGCGGCGCAGCGGCGGGTCAGTAGCGGCGGCGGATGCCGAATGCCCAGCCCGTGGCGTGGTCGGCGCGGAACACGCAGTCGTGCGACTTGAGCGCGCACCAGGCCGGGATGTCGGTGTAGGCGGCGGGGTCGTCGGCGAGCACCGCGATCACCGCGCCGACCGGGACGTCGCCGATCTGCTGGGCGAGCCAGATGATCGGGATGGGGCACTTGCGGCCGAGCGCGTCGATGGTGATCTCCGGTGCCGCCCCGGGCGGTACGTAGTCCGGCAGCCACGCCGACGAGGAGGCCGCCGCGGCCCGCGCGGCATCGGTCACCGGCGAGACCAGCGGCGCCTGCGGATAGGCCCCAGGGGCGTCGGCCATCGTCGGCGCGGCAAGCAGGCCAGCGGCGCCCGCGGCGCCGCCTCCGGTACCGGACGGCCCGGCGGCCTGCGGCGGAAGTTCTGCGGCGGGCGCGGCGTCAGCATGCGGGGTTTGCTGGCCGGCGCCCTTTCCCGCCCGCCCTCGCGGGCCGGCGGCATGCCGCCCGGCGGGCCGGCTCCCGCGGCCCGGCCACGGCACGCGGCTCATGCGATGACCCTCACACGTCCATAGTGCCCCCGCCCCCGCCCCGTTACGCCCGTGAATACGCAAAGAAGTACCACGTTCGCGCTCCGTGCTCGGCTTTCTAGCAGCGGACCCCGAACGCCGGGGGTCCCCTGCGAGCCGCATCAGGCGCGCGATACTGTTTGCACGACACGCTGTAGAAGACCGGAGACCGGCGCCTGAAGGAGATAACAGGCGGCCGGGCGACGTTGTTGGGGAAGGCGCTCCTTTGACTCTGATTCGCCGGGTGGCCGCGCCAGGCGGGCGCGGCACTGAGCCGGGCACTGGCCCGCGCGGGACTGGGACACCCAGCACTGACCCGCGGGGCACCGGATCGACTGGTGCTGGCCACCGCACGCGAGCCCCGCGCAGCCGCCGGGCTAACGCGGTGCGCGTCGGCGTGCTTGCCGTCCTGCTGCTCGCCCTCGCGGGATGCTCGCCGAACAACGACTTCACCCGCATGGGCTTCCCGGACCCGATCACCAAGCAGGGCGCGGTCACGCTGTCCCTCTGGCAGGGCTCGTGGATCGCCGGCCTGCTCGTCGGCGCCGTGGTGTGGGGCTTGATCCTCTGGGCGGTGATCTTCCACCGCAAGCGCGGGGACAAGCTCCCGCCCCAGGTGCGCTACAACATGCCGATCGAGATTCTTTACACAGTTGTGCCCTTCGTGCTCATCGCCGTCCTCTTCTACTACACCGCCAAGGACGAGAACACGATCGACGCCATCCCGCAGAACCCGGCGGTCACCGTCAACGTGACCGGCTTCCAGTGGTCGTGGAACTTCAACTACCCCCAGTACAACGTCACCACCGACGGGTACATGTGGGGCCAGGGGGCGCTGCCGCTGCTCGAGATCCCAGCGGGCGAGCCGGTCAACTTCAACCTCACCTCGCCGGACGTGGTCCACGCGTTCTGGGTCCCGGAGTTCCTGTTCAAGCGGGACGTCATCCCCGGCCACCCGAACCACTTCTCGATCACCGCCACCAAGACCGGCACGTACACCGGGCACTGCAGCGAGTTGTGCGGCCTCTACCACAGCAGGATGCTGTTCACGCTCAAGATCGTGACTCCTGCGCAGTTCAAGGCATGGATCAGCCAGCAGCAGGCGATCCAGAAGACGGCCTCAGGGAGCACTCAGTGACGACCCTAGAAAACCCGGCCGCGCTGCGGGCGGCAGCCCGCGCTCAGCGCACCGAGCGCAAGGGCTCGGTGCTCGCCGGCTGGCTCTCCTCCACGGACCACAAGATCATCGGGCACATGTACCTGATCACGTCGTTCGTGTTCTTCCTGTTCGCCGGGATCATGGCGATGCTCATCCGCGTCCAGCTGATGTCGCCGACGAGCAACTTCCTGTCCGACCAGATCTACAACGAGCTGTTCACCATGCACGGCACGATCATGCTGCTGCTGTTCGCGACCCCGCTGTTCGTCGGGTTCGCGAACGAGCTGGTGCCGCTGCAGATCGGCTCGCCCGACGTGGCGTTCCCGCGGCTGAACCTGCTCAGCTACTACTTCTTCCTGTTCGGCGGGCTCATCGTGCTGGGCAGCTTCCTCGCCCCCGGCGGCTCGGCCGCCTTCGGCTGGTACGCCTACGCGCCGCTGACCGATGCGACGAACTCGCCGGGCATCGGCGCCGACCTGTGGATCATGGGCCTGACGCTGTCCGGCCTTGGCACCATCCTCGGCGGCGTCAACTTCGTCACCACGATCTTCTGCATGCGGGCACCCGGCATGACCATGTTCCGCATGCCGATCTTCACCTGGAACGCGCTGCTCACCTCCATGCTGGTGCTGCTCGCCTTCCCGGTGCTCGCCGCCGCGCTGCTCGTGCTCGAGATCGACCGCCGCCTCGGCGCCCAGGTCTTCGCCGCCAACTCCGGCGGCGCGATCCTCTGGCAGAACCTCTTCTGGTTCTTCGGCCATCCCGAGGTCTATATCCTGGCGTTGCCGTTCTTCGGCATCGCGACCGAGATCCTGCCGGTGTTCAGCCGCAAGCCGCTTTTCGGCTACAAGACGCTGATCGCGGCGACGATCGCGATCGCCGGCCTGTCGATGACCGTGTGGGCGCACCACATGTTCACCACCGGCGCGGTGCTGCTGCCGTTCTTCTCGTTCATGACGCTGCTGATCGCGATCCCCACCGGCGTGAAGTTCTTCAACTGGGCGGGCACCATGTGGCGCGGCCAGCTCAGCTTCGAGGCGCCGATGCTGTACACGATCGGCTTCCTCGTCGTGTTCCTGTTCGGCGGCATCACCGGCATCATCCTGGCGTCGCCGCCGATGGACTTCGCGGTCTCCGACTCTTACTTCGTGGTGGCGCACTTCCACTACGTGCTCGCGGGCACCGTGCTGTTCGAGATGTTCGCGGGCCTGTACTTCTGGTGGCCGAAGATGACGGGCAAGATGCTGAACAACGCGATCGGCAAGGTCCAGTTCTGGCTGCTGTTCATCGGCTTCAACATGACGTTCCTCGTGCAGCACTGGACGGGCGTGCAGGGCCAGGTCAGGCGCACCGCGAACTACCCGTTCCTGCCGGGCGACATCACCACGCTGAACGTCGTCTCGACGGTCGGCTCCTGGCTGCTCGCCCTGTCGGTGCTGCTGTTCCTCTGGAACGTCTACATCACTACCAAGCACGGCGCGAAGGTCACGGAGGAAGACCCGTGGGGTTACAGCTCCTCGCTGGAGTGGGCCACCTCCTGCCCGCCGCCGCGGCACAACTTCTACCGCATCCCGCGGATCCGCTCCGAGCGCCCCGCGTTCGAGGCGCACTACCCGCACATCGTGGCCGGCGCGGCGTCCAGGGACGTCGAGCAGACCATCCCGCCGATCAGCGCTGCCAAGAAGTAAGGGCGTGTATCTCACATGAAGGTCGAAGGCTGGCTCTTCCTGGGCTGCGGCGTCTTCTTCGGCGGCGCCGACGTCGTGTACTGGTACACCTCCTATGACCCGACCGGTACCGCGGCCCTGGCCATGGCGGTCGGCCTGGCGCTGCTCGCCGGGTTCTACGTGCTGTTCACCGGGCGCCGCCTGCCGCGGCGCCCGGAGGACGACAACGAGGGCGACATCGTTCAGGGCACCGGCGAGGTCGGGTTCTTCAGCCCGCACAGCTGGTGGCCGCTGTGGGTCGGCCTCGCCGCCGCCACCGCCGCGCTCGGCGCGGCGATCGGCTGGTGGCTGGTGCTGATCGGCGTGCTGGCCGTGCTCTTGACCTCCATCGGCTTCGTCTTCGAGTACTACCGGGGCTTCTTCAGCCACTAGCCGCTGGCTCAGCCAAGGTAACTGGTCGACGCCAGGGTCACCGTGGTCTTCGTCCCGCAGCCGTGCGACCCGGGGAGCCCGAGGCCGTCCTGCGCCTCGGTGTCCGGCGCGCAGGCCCACCAGGCCGCCTCGGACGCCTCGGTGCCGCGGGTGTAGTGGTAAGTGATTGTCAAGGTGAACGAGTCGCTGCCAGTGCGCTGCGGGTTGCCCACGGTGCCGCCGAGGCCGCCAAGCTGTATTGTCGCGGGATTCGGCGGTATCGCGGGCCCCGGCTGGATGTTCACCCCCAGGTAGAGGTACCAGTGCTTGGCCATCTCCTTCGCCACGAGCGCGGCCGGGGCGTAGAAGGTCTCCTTGGCCTGGATGCTGCAGACCGGCAGGTCGGGCTGGCAGTTGACGTGCACGTACGGGGAGCCGAGCACCACGTAGACCGTCGTGGCGGCCGACTGGCCGATCGGGGTGCTGGCCGCGGCGCCGCTGAACAACTCGGCCTGGTAGCGGGTCGCCAGCGTCGGGGTGACCTGGAACGAGTACCTGGCCGCGCCGCCGGAGGGGCTCAGCGTGGCGGTTCCGGCGAGCACGGGCGCGCCGGTGTACGGGAACTGCCGCGCGTAGAGCCGGACCACCTGGCCGGCGGTCGCGTCCTTGATCGTGCCGCTGATGGTCGCCTGCGCGTAGCTGCCGGAGTTGTAGTACACCACGGTGTCGCCCGTCACCGACTCGCTTGAGGCGGCCGCGATGGGGACCGTCTCGAGCGCGAGCGGGTACGCGGACAGCACCGCGTGCCCGTCAGACCCCGGGTTGCCGGACGGCGGGCGGGTGCGGGCCCAGGTGATCCCCGCCGCCACGATCGCGCACGCCGCGACGGCGGCCGTGGCGGTGCGCAGCCACCGCAGGTGCCGCAGGTGCGCGACGTGCTCGCGGTGCAGGACATGCCACTGGTGCACGTTGTGCTGGGCGCCGTGGCTCACCTGCTGGCCGTGGACGTGCTGGTTGCCGGCGGCCTGCTGCCCGCGGGACAGCTGTACCTGCTCGGCGGTGAAGCCGTGGACCGAGGGTGCCCCGCCGGTCGGCCACAACGCGGCGAGCAGCACCGCCGCCTCGCCCAGGTGGGACCGGCCGCGTTCCGCCCAGTCCGCGCCGTAGGCGCCGTAGGCGGCGGTACGCAGCTCGGCGGCGAGCGTGGCGGCATTGACCGGCCGCTGCCTGGGATCCTTGGCCATCCCCGCGGCCACGATGGGGCGCAGCGCCTCCGGCACCGCCGCCAGCGGCACGGACGCGGAGCGGTGCTCCCTGATCAGCTCGTCCGCGGTGTTGCCGCGGAACGGCGGGTGCCCGGTCAGGCACTCGTAAAAGGTAGCCGTGGCCGCGTAGACGTCGCTTGCCGGGGTGGCAGGCCCGCCGTCGAACTGCTCCGGCGGAGCGTAGGACAGCGATCCGGCGGGGATCGTCGTGCTGCCGGCCCGCGCGGCGATGCCGAAGTCGGTCAGCTTGCTGGCGCCGTAGGCGTTCACGAGCACGTTGGCCGGCTTGAAGTCGCGGTGCACCACGCCGCGCGCGTGCGCGGCCGCCAGGCCGAGCAGCGAGCCGTAAAGCACCACGAGCGCCGCCTCCGGCGTGGTCTTGCCCTGCCTGGTCACGATCTCCTGCAGCGACACGCCGTCCACGAGCTCCATGACGATGGCGGCGCCCGCGGGCGCTTCCACGTACTCGTACAGCCGGACGACGTAGGGGCTGTCCACCGCGCCGAGGGTGACCGCCTCCGTGCGGAACATCGCGGCGAAGTCCTGGTCGGCGAGCAGGTCCGGGCGCAGGAACTTGATCGCCACCGGGGTGCCCGTGGCGTCGTGCCTGGCCAGCACCACGGCACCGAAGCCGCCGGCGCCGAGCGTCTTCATCTCTGTGTAACCGGGAACGGTCCATCCGCTCGCGAGCTCGCTCATCCGGCCACCTCGCTGGCGCTCGGAGTCCGCATTCGCGGACGCGCTGTACTTACCGATTCGCTCGCAAGCTCGCTCACTGCGGTCCCCCTCCTGTCATCGCCGGGCTCAGCAGCTGACGGTCACCGGGATAGAGGCGGTGCCGTGCCCGGGGCCGAGCACCTGCAGGGTCACGTGCTGCGTGACGCTGCCATGACCCTGCCCCTGGATCGCCGCCGTCACGTAGACGGCCGACTGGCCGGCGGCGGCCGACTGGCTCATCGGCTGCGGCGCCGCCGCTTGCGAGGAGAAAATCCACTGGTAGGACACCGTCCCGGCGCCGCCGGTAGTGGAGATCCGCCCGGTCACGTCCACGGTGCAGCCGTTTCTGACCTGCCCGGTGATCGCCACCCCGGTCACCCCGAAGGGCTCGTGATGCAGCCGCAGGAAGATCACCACGCCGGACGCGATCAGCAGGGCGACGCTGAGCGCGGTGCTGGCGATCAGCCGCGCCCGCCGCCCGCGCGGGCCGGCGGCCGGCGCTCCGGCCTGCCAGACCTGCTCGGCGGTCGGGACTGCCTGGCCCGCCGCGCTGCCGGGCACCCCGGGTCCGTGCCTGATGACCTGCTGCGCGCCCCCCGCGCTGGCGATGCCGACGGCGGCCAAGGCCGGCGCTGCCGCCGGCGCGGTCCCGGCGGGCGCGACCCCGGCCGGCGCGGTTCCAGTCGCGGGTGAAGGACCGGAACCTCCGCCTCCCGGCGCTACGCCCCGGGTGACCGTGGGCGC
>DASWAE010000164.1:0-4737 GCA_036391275.1 Trebonia sp. | reverse complement strand
CCGCGCCGCCTCCCCTCCCGCCCCTTCCTCCCGCGCCGCCTCCCCTCCCGCCCCTTCCTCCCGCGCCGCCTCCCCTTCCGCCCCCGCCCCTTCCGCCCGCCCGCGCCGGACGGGCACCCCGTGAGCGGCGACGTCCGTGAGCTGCCGGTCGAAGAAGTGGCGCCCGGAGTTTTCGTCGCGACGGCCGAGAGCTACACCACGACGACGACCGTGGTCGCGGGGGACGACGGCCGCTGCCTGCTCGTCGATCCCGCGGTCAGCGTGGCCGACTTGGCGGCGCTGGCCCGCTGGCTCGGCGAGCGCGGACTGCGCCCGGCGGCGGGCTGGTCCACCCACCCGCACTGGGATCACCTGCTGTGGTCCCGTGCCCTGGGCGACGTGCCCAGGTACGCGACGCCGCGCGCGGCCGCCGTCGCCGCGCGCGAGTGGCGCGGCCTCGTCGCTGGCGTTCAGGACGGGGCTCCCGGCCACGACCTCGCCCTGTTCGGCCAGGTCGAGGCGTTGCCCGGCGCCGAGATCGGCTGGCCGGGACCGCGGGCCGTCGTCTACCCGCACGACGCCCACGCCCCCGGCCACGGCGCCGTCTTCCTCCCTGACCGCGGCGTGCTCATCGCCGGCGACATGTGCTCCGACATCGAGATCCCGCTGCCCGACCTGGATGATCCCGATCCGTTCGGGGGCTACCGCGCGGGCCTGAGCACCCTGGCGGCCATCGCCGGCATCACTGTCGTCATTCCCGGCCACGGCCACCCCGGCGACGCCGCGGAGTTCCGCCGCCGCCTAGCCGCCGACCTCGCCTACCTGGACGCGGTAGCGGCTGGCACCGACTACTCCGACCCCCGCCTCACCGAGGACTGGCTCCGCGCCGAGCACGCCCGCGCCCTCGCCCGCGCAACTCGCCTCACCTAGCCACCCGCTCCCGCTGCCCTCCCCCGGTCAACTCGCCTCACCTAGCCACCCGCTCCCATTGCCCTTCCTCCGGTCAGCGCCCCAGCCGGGCACCCCGGTTCCGCTAGGCTGCCAGCGTCCGCGCCAGTACCGCTGATAACAGCAAGAAGCGCTGGAGAGCTTAAGTCTGCCGCTCGATGTGGCTTGCCGCGGGCGGCCCTTGCCGCGAAGTGCTGTTACCTGAGGGACAGAGAGACCGGACGAGGGTGGTGCGTCAGGTGATGTGGCCATATCGCTGCTGGCAGCAGCATGATTATGAAGATTTTTATGATTGTGAAGGGATTTAGGCGTGATAGCACGAAAAAGCCTTCATGATCATGGCTCAGACTGCGGCGACAGCCATTGTGGCAATCACTCGGCGCTCAGCGGCCTTCTCAGCCTCACCTGGCCCAGACTCGCGAACCCGCTTGCGGCTCGCGGGAGGAGCCGGCGCCCCGCGGCGGGTAAACACGCGGCTGGCCGGGCCGCCGGGTGTGGCGGGCTGGCCAGCGGTTGCGCGGTGTGCCTGTTGCTGTGCTCGGGCGTGCTCGAAGGCTCCTGGTTAAGTGCCCGAAGGCTCCGGGTTAAGCAGTGGGCTCGAGGACGAAGAGCGGGATCAACCGGTCCGTCTTCTTCTGGTAGTCCGCGTACGGCGGGAAGGCCGCGATGGCCCGTTCCCACCAGGCCGCGCGCTCATCGCCGGTCAGTTCGCGGGCGGTCATCTCCTGGGTCTGCGGTCCGTCCTGCAGCACCACCTGCGGGTGCTGGCGCAGGTTGTACACCCAGACGGGGTTGTCCGGCGCGCCGCCCTTCGAGCCGACCGCCAGGTAGAGACCCTCGTGCTCCACGCGCATCAGCGGTGTCTTGCGCACCGCGCCGGTTTTCGCTCCCCGATTGGTGACGATCACGACGGGCAGCCCGGTCTCCCGCAGCGTCGTCCCGGTCGTCCCGCCTGAGCTCTCGTATTCCGCTACCTGATCCCGGACCCACGCCGCCGGGCTCGGCACGTATTCACCGTCAATGGCCATGCCTCTATCCAACACCCCCGGCGCGCCTGCTCTTCCGTGCCCAGCCCGGCACGCGGCCACGGAACCATGGTTCCGTGGCGAGCGCGTACCAGCCAGACGGCGGTAAGCCGTCGCGGGGTGCTACCTGATCAGGCCGGACAGGACGTCGCCGGGCTTGGTGCCAGGGGTGAGCGCGTCGTTCCGCGTGTCGGGCCCGTTCGCGCGTGGCGCCCCGGGACGCGGAAGCGGTGCGCGCCGTCGTCGTGCCGCGCGCCGTCGTCGTGCCGCGTGCCGTCGTCGTGCCGCGCGCCGTCGTCGTGCCGCGCGCCGATGTGGTGCCGCGCGCCGCGGTCGTGCTGCGCGGCGTGGTCGCACGCTTGGTCGTGGTGGTTCCCCGCGTGCTTGCAGCGGACGCGCTCCTGGTGCCCGCTGCGGTCCCGGTGCCCGAGGGCTTGGCCGGACGCGTGGTCTTCGCGGCGCCGGCGGTACTGGAGCGGGCTTTGCCCGCGCTCCGGGCCGGAGCGCCTTGGCCGCCGCGGTCTTCGTGGGCGGCACTGACCTTCCCCCGATCTGGACCAGTTAACGGGGGGTGTCATTCCACGGAGCGTAACTTCCTGCACCTGTCAGCCCTGGGAAAACAGCAGGTGAGGTGGTTTATCCCGGTACTACTCGCCGGCCGGCGCGGGCGGCAGCACCCCGGACACGATCCGCAGCGCGTCCTCCGGGGACGCGCCGCGGCCGACCGCGACCCCCATCAGGTAGCTGGTCAGCGGAACGGCGAGCCGCACCACCCGGTGCGCGATCTCCCCGGTCAGGCCGAGCATCTCATCGCGGAGCGCCGGGGGCAGTACTTCCTCGGCGGAGATGCCGAGCGCCGTCCCCACGTCCGCGAGCCAGGCATCCACGTCAGCCATTTCGGCGGCTTCCTCCGATACAGAACCTGTCGGGACGCCGGGATTTGAACCCGGGTTCTCTTGACCCCCAGTCAAGCGCCCTGGACCAAGCTAGGCCACGTCCCGCCGCCGGCCGCTCGCGGCCAGCGGACCTACCTTAGCGCATCCGCGGCGCGATCGGGTAACGAGAAGCCGCGCGCCGCCGGGCTCCAGGACGTCAGGACAGCGTCAGGGCAGCGTGGCCGCCGCCAGCTCCTCGGCCCGGTCCTGCGTCGGCGGGATGGAGTTGAAGACGAACTTGCGGTAGCAGAACAGCCGGAACAGCGTCGCGAAGATGATGCCGACGACCGTGGCGATGTTGTACGAGATGCGGTCGTGATTGCCAAGCACGTAATGGTTCACGTCGACGAAGGCGGTCTGGATCATCGTGCCCATCACGTTGAAGAAGACGAACAGCAGCGTCTCGCGGCCCATGTTCGCGGTCTTGCGGTGCCGGAAGGCCCAGTAGCGGTTGCCGAGGTAGGCGAAGCCGGTCGCGACCGCGTTCGCCACGACGACCGAGGTGGTCGGCCCGGCGTGCCCGTACAGCGCGTTCTGCACACCGAACGTGATGATCGTGGCGCACATGCCCACGATGCCGAACTTGCCAATCTCGTGAATGAGCACCCGGAAACGAACGTACACATCGCGGATCAGACTCAACTGGCTCAGTTCCTCTCGCAGGAGTGGCAGTGCCCAGACAACAGCCACGCCACTTGGATCTTGTTTTACCTTACCTGCGCCAACCGGCTGCCCATGGGATAGACCACAAAACCGTTCGGAGTCTGTCAAACTGCGGGGTATTCTCCGTCGAGTGCCCGAGGTACTTGTTCGCGCCCGTGGCCTGACGAAGAGGTTCAGCGGCTTCACCGCCGTGGACGGCATCGACTTTGATCTTATCCGCGGCGAGGCTTTCGGTTTCCTCGGACCGAACGGTGCGGGGAAATCCTCCACCATGCGCATGCTTGGCTGTGTCTCTCCGCCTACACAGGGTGATCTTACCATCCTGGGCGGCGACCCGGTTCGCGACGGGGCCGCGATCAGGGCACGGCTCGGCGTGGTGCCACAGGAAGACACCCTGGACAGCGAGCTGTCCGTCCGCGAGAACCTGCTCGTCTACGGCCGCTACTTCGGCCTGCCGCGCAAGCTGATCAGCGAGCGCACCGACCAGCTGCTGGACTTCGTGCAGCTCACCGAGCGCGCCGGCGACCAGGTAGAGCCGCTGTCCGGGGGCATGAAGCGCCGCCTGACGATCGCCAGGAGCCTCATCAACGACCCGGACATCCTCATCCTCGACGAGCCCACCACCGGCCTTGACCCGCAGGCGCGGCACGTCGTCTGGGACCGGCTGTTCCGGCTCAAGCAGCGCGGCGTCACGCTCATCCTCACCACGCACTACATGGACGAGGCCGAGCAGTTGTGCGACCGCCTGGTGGTGATGGACCACGGCAAGATCGCCGCGGAGGGCACACCGCGCGAGCTCATCACCCAGTACTCCACGCCGGAAGTCCTCGAGCTGCGGTTCGCACCCGAGGACTACGACGAGGCGGTCCTGAAGATCAAGGAACTTCAGGATGAGAGCGCGCCCGATACGATGGCGCCAGCCATCGGGCGCGCAGCCGGGGGGTACGGGGGGGCGTCCACCCGGACGATGACAGTGCTTACTGCGGACCGCCTGCTGCTCTACGCGGCGGACGGAGACGAGTTCCTCGCGCGCGTGCGCCACGCGGGCCTCGAGCCGCTCACCGAGCTGGTCCGACGGTCGACGCTCGAAGACGTCTTCCTGCACCTGACCGGCCGGACCCTGATCGACTGAGTTGCGCGCCCGATGGCAAAAACCGCCATCGTATCGGGCGCGCAACTCAGCCATA
>DASWAE010000163.1:0-6349 GCA_036391275.1 Trebonia sp. | reverse complement strand
CGGCGTGCCTGCCGGCGGCGTGACTGCCGGCAGCATGCCTGCCGGCGGCGTGACTGCCGGCGGCGTGACTGCCGGCGGCGTGACTGTCGCGGCAGGCGTTTCCGCGGGTAAAATCCTCGCGTGCCACGCTACGAGTTCCGCTGCCGCGCCTGCGGCGACACGTTCCTGCTGACCCGGCCGATGAGCCAGTCCGGCGAGCCGGCGACCTGCCCGCAGGGACACGGCGACACGGTCAAGCTGCTGACCACGGTCGGCCTCGGCGGCCGCTCGTCCGGCGCCGCCGCCCCGGCCAGCGGTGGCGGTGGCGGTGGCGGTGGCGGCTGCTGTGGCGGCGCGTGCGGCTGCGGCGGCTGACCTTCCCGGTGATCCCGAACGGGAGCGGCTGATCCCGACCCGCCCCGTTCCCCGCCTTGGCGAGGTAGCGCTCCGCGCTTCTTGCTGTTATCATCACCGTGACCCCAGCGCCCCGTATCGCGCTTCGCGCTTGTTGCTGTTATCCGGCGCTTTCCCCGAGTCCCGCGGCCGACGGCAAGATGGTGGACGTTTGGGCACACTCGGATGTGCCCAAACGTCCACTGTCTTCGAACTGCGCGCCAGCCGGAGAACTTCTTGCTGTTATCCGTGATGTTTTCACGGCGCTTCCCGGGTGGGGCACCTACGGGCCGGCAGCCGCGGCCCGGGACGAGAACTGGCGCCAGCTGGCGGAGCAAGCTCCCGTTCTGATGATCGCTAGGCGTCCGCGCCTGCCCTGGCGGCGGTGGCGCGGGCCCACTGCGTGGTGGAGACGACGCCGAGGACCAGGACGGCGTAGCCGCAGCCGGCCATGACCCACCAGCCGGCGTGCGCCGCGGTGAGGAAACCCGCGTGCATGGAGCCGCGCAGGCTGGCCGCCAGGACCGAGCCGACGATGGCGACGCCGAGCGACTGGCCGAGCTGGCGGCTTGAGGAGTTCATCCCGGACGCGACGCCCGCCTGCGACTTGGGCACGCCCGCCATGACGCCGTTGGAGATGGGCACGTTCACCATGCCGGCGCCGAAGCCGAACAGGCCGTAGGTGGCGACCAGGAACAGCGGGCCGCTGGTCGGGCTGAGCTGTGACAGCGCGGCGGTGGACAGGGTGAGCGCCGCGCCGGCGATGACAAACGGGACGCGCGGGCCGCCGCGGGCGACGATACGCCCGGAGACGGGCGAGGCGAGCGCCATCATGCACGGCATCGGCAGCAGGGTGAGGCCGGCCCGCAGCGCGCTGAAGCCGCGCACGTCCTGCAGGTAGAGCGTGGTCAGGAAGAGGAAGCCGGCGCTCGCCGCGATCGCGCAGACGGCGGTGGCGTTGGCGGCGCTAAACGGAACCGACCTGAAGAACCGGAAGTCGATCAGCGGGTCGGCGCGCCGCGGCTCGAAGTGCAGCAGCAGGCCGAGCGCGGTCACCGAGAGCAGGAAGAAGCCGGTGATGTTGGGCGCGAACCAGCCGGCCGACGGGCCCTGGATGATCGCGTAGGCCAGCGAGGCGAGCATCACGATCACGAGGACCTGGCCGAGCGGGTCCGCCTTGCGGCCGCGCTCGGCCTTGGAGTCGGGCACGAGCAGCGCGGTGAGCGAGATGGCGGCCAGCCCGACCGGAATGTTCGCCCAGAAGATGCCCCGCCAGCCGACGGAGCCGACGAGGATGCCGCCTGCCACCGGCCCGAGCGCCATGGAAAGGCCGGAGACGCCGTCCCAGACGCCGATGGCCTTGGCCCGGTCCCGTGGCGCGCTGAAGACGTTGGTGATGATGCCGAGCGCCGCCGGGTTCAGCATGCTCCCGCCGATCCCCTGCAGCACGCGGAAGGCGATCAGCCAGGACAGGGACGGGGCGAGGCTGCACAGCCACGACCCGAGCGTGAACAGGCTCAGCCCGACCTGGAAGATCGTGCGCCGCCCGATCCTGTCCGCCGCGGCACCGGAGAACAGCAGCAGGCTGGCGAGCACGATCGTGTAGCCCGCCACCGTCCATTGCAGCCCGGCGACGCTGGTGTGCAGCGACTTGCCGATTTCCGGCAGGCCCACGTTAACGATCGTGTTGTCCAGGCCGACCATGAAGAGAGCGGAACAGCAGACCGCGAGGACGATGGCCCGGCGGCCGGAGCCGACGGCTACACTCAGTGACTCGCGCGGATGGTGAACCGCGGGCACCACCGAGACCGTTATCGGAGTAGACGGCGGAATCACGTCGGTTCGTGACTGTGCCGATACGTTCTGTAGCTGTGGCTGGGCAGCGGGGATCGAACGCATTGCGCACCGCCTGGGGGTCAGCAGGTGTGTTATCTGGATATGACACTACATTGCTGCACGCTGTAGTCAATAGGTAACGCCTCGAGATTGACCTGATCGACCACGCCTCTGCCTTAACGCTGTTTCCACTGTGCGCTTCCCCCACATTCTCCCAACGCGGCGCGTTGTCTCGGTCTACATTTGTGCAGGACGCCGGGGGATGCCGACGTCCCGACGGGATATACCTGGCGTCCTTCGCAAGACGCGTGATGAGCGAGGTGGGACGTGGCCGAGGGGGGATACGTGAGCCGCAGGCTGCTGCAGCTCGTGATGCCGGTCTTCCCCGACCGCCGCATGTTCCGGATTCACGACCCGGAGGTGCACCCGGACGCGCCCGGTGGCCCGCTGCCGCCGATCGGCGTGCTCGTCTCGGCCAGCCGCGAGCAGCTGTGGGTGGGGTCGCTGCAGCAGGACATCGACGTCCGCCTGGTCCTCGAGGAATGGGACGGCCAGCCGCTGCTGCCCGACGCCTGGGACGAGGAGGCCAAGGCACGGCTGTACCTGCGCGGGCGGCTGTCGATCGACATGGGGTCGGCCGGGCCGGCCCTGTCCGGGCTGCGGCTGTCCGGCGGCGTCGGCAACTACGAGGTCCGGGTGTACGCGCGGTACCGCGAGGCGGTGGTGCAGATGTACGCCGACCTGTTCAGCCAGCACAAGGACCCGCTGTCGGATGAGTTCCAGCGCGAGAAGCGCAAGCTGGAGGGCGTCGAGCGGTACCTCATCCAGCTGTGGCGTGACTCCTGAGAACTGGTGCTCGGTGCTTTTATCTGGAGCCGGTGCTCCCTGCTTGCTAGGAGCCGGTGCTCCCTGCCGAGGGGCCGATCCGTACCGGGGCACTGACTGACGGGCTCGCGGAGGATTGCCGGCCGGCCGGGGTTTTAGAGCCTTGCCCGCGGAAAGGGATCATCGCGTAGACCGTCAGCGCGATGACGGCGAGCAATACGACGGTGCAGAGGGAGCCGACAATTTTCCCCCGGGTGGTCCGGAGCGCGGCGGCCGGGCCTGGCCGCCGGAACGAGGACAGCTTGATGGCGAGGCCAGGGTCCTCAGCGGTCAGTCGCCGCTCGATCTCGGCGAGCATGCGCTGCTCGTCCATTGACAGCGCCATAGCGCCATACCTCCGCGTTCCGCGCGCCATTGGGAACACCTCTACTATCCCCCACGTGGGCATGTTTATCCAATCGTTCTTACTTTGTTCCTGACTCTTTTTCCAACAGCCGGACGCCGATTACCGAACGCGATCCAACATGACAGAAACGCAAGTCTCAGCTTCACCCGCGTCGCGCGGAACCGAACACATGTTTGCGCTAATCGAACGCCGGTTCTACACTACCGGTCATGCGCTGGGACAGCTTGCGACTCGATTCGAGTGAAGCCGATGGGCCTGGGTACGCGGCACTGCCGCTGATCGAGCGAGGCGCGGTCACCCGCACGTTCGACACCCCCGAGTTCCGCGGGATGACCTTCTACGAGATCCACGCCAAGTCGATCGTCTCCGAGGTCCCCAAGTCCTCCCGGATGATGTTCCGCTACACGATCAACCCCTATAGGGGATGCAGCCATTCCTGCCGCTACTGCTTCGCGCGGAACACGCATACGTACCTGGACCTGGACGCGGGGCGGGACTTCGATACCAAGGTCGTGGTGAAGGTGAACGCGCCGCAGCTGCTGCGGGCGAAGCTGGCCTCGCCCGGGTGGCGCGGCGAGCACATCGCGATGGGTACCAACGTCGACTGCTACCAGCGGGCGGAGGGGCGCTACCGGCTGATGCCGGGCATCATCGGCGCGCTGCGCGACGCGCGGAACCCGTTCTCCATCCTCACCAAGGGGACGCTGATCCTGCGTGACCTCGACCTGCTGCTGTCCGCGGCCGAGGTGACCGACGTGGGGCTGAACGTGTCGGCCGCGTTCACCGACGAGTCGCTGTGGCGGGCCATCGAGCCAGGCACGCCCGCGCCGGAACGCCGCCTCGCGGCGTGCGCCGCGCTCAACGACGCGGGACTGCGCTGCGGCGTGCTGATGGGGCCGGTGGTGCCGTACCTGTCCGACTCGCCGGCGCAGCTGGCGGCGGCGGTCCGGCAGGCGGCGGCGGCCGGCGCGCCGCACGTGACGCCGATCGTGCTGCACCTGCGGCCGGGTGCCCGCGAGTGGTTCCTCGGCTGGCTCCGCGAGGCGCACCCCGAGCTGGTCCCCCGGTACGCCGAGCTGTACGGGCGCGGCGCGTACGCGCGCAAGGACTACCAGGCGCGGATCGCCGGCCAGGTGCGCGAGCTCGCGGAACGCTTCGGCGTCGGCCGGGACGCAGCCCGCCCCGGCCGCGCCGCCCCCCGTGGTCAGGCCGCCGCCCCGCGCGGTCAGGCTGGCCCACGCGGCGGGGCTGGCCCAGGCGGTGGGGCTGGCCCACGCGGTGGGGCTGGCGCGCGCCGTCGGGCTGCGCCGCGTGGTGCGGCTGAGCCGGTGCACCCCGCTCCCCCGGCCGGCTCGTCACATCAGCAACTCACATTGCTCTAGACAGGCATCACCGCCGCTCAGAGCTTGATCATGAAGAGTTGTACGTGTTATCACGCCAAAAACCCTTCACAATCACAAAAGCATTCATGATCATGGCACCGCCAGTGGTAATGAGCAGCCGACAGGTGCCTCACGGCTCTCATTGGTCTCTCTAGGGGCGGCGAGTAGAGAGTGGCTCCCAAGGTGGCTCCGGGTGGCTCAGGAGTGCCCAGGCGGTCAGGAGTGCCCAGGCGGACGGCTCTGGGGTGGCGGCCCGGCTAGGTGGTGCTTTGCACGCCGCCGTCGGACGGCAACAGTATTGATCATCATCGATCTTAATTAAACAAGGGGTTTTACCTGGCGGTAGGCCTTTACCGGTAAACGGGGTTAACGCACTCCGACGGTTCCTGGCTCCGCGTTTACGGATTCACGCGGGTGCGGACGGTCCGGATTGGCGTTTCCGGTGCCCGGAAGCGCACGGGAAACGGAATCCGTGACTCCCGAGTAATGGCACTCAGTGCCCCGTTGCCGGGCGAGAAGGGGCTAAGGGGCCAGCGGGAACCGGCGGCAAGGGAGTGAGACCGGGTGGCAACGGGTGAGAAGGGAGTGAGAACCGGCGAGAAGGGGCGAGGACAGGCCATGGACGGGCAAGCGGAGTCGGCGCGCGCCCGCCGGGCGGAATGCAATCGTTCGCATTACCGCCGGTCCCGGCGTGCGCCGCGCACGGCGGTCGCGGCCGCGCGGCCGGGGCGCCTGTCCGGCCTTGCCGCCCGGCGCGGGATGCGGATAAGAAAGCAAGGGAAAGCGCCTGCGCACTGCACTCGACCGTTGATATAGCTGTTATCACCGTTATGGTCAGATCGGTGGCAGAGATCGCAGATACAGGCGAGTATTACCCCCATGACGATTCCTGCGGAACTCATCAGGGAGACGGCCGTTGAGTTTCCATGCCCGCCGCTGGGTGCGGCGGAACTTTCTCCATCGGACGCCGAGCGCATGGCCGGCATGTTCAAGGCGCTGGCCGACCCGGTTCGCCTCCGGCTCTTTTCCCGGGTCGCCGCGCATCAGAGCGGGGAAGCCTCCGTTTGCGACATCCAGAACGTGGGGGTATCGCAGCCCACGGTCAGCCATCACCTGAAGAAGCTGAGGGAGGCAGGGCTGATCATCTCCGAGCGCCGCGGCACCTGGGTCTACTGCCGGGTGGCGCCCGGAGTGCTGCCCGCCATGGCGCAGATGCTCTCGCCGCGAGAAACCAGCCTCTGAGCCAGCCTGCGGCCTGAACCCGCTGGATAAGCTGCAGCCCGGGCAACCGGGCCGGCGGCGCGGTATCCCAGCCGGACCTGCTCACCGGGAGCGAGTAGGCGGTCGGCCAGGGAAATAGCGCGAGCCGAGCTGCTGGTTATCACCAGCGGGAATGGCCGTGATGCGCGGGGTCAAGCCGGGCGGTCTCCGGCCGCCACTAGAATTCGTTGTCATGGCGCAGGCGTACCGGAACCACAGCGACCACAGCAGACGGCCAGGCGGGGACCGATACAGCGAGCGACTGGTC
>DASWAE010000162.1:0-11002 GCA_036391275.1 Trebonia sp. | reverse complement strand
GCGGCCGTCATCGAGACGGACGCGCCGCCCGCCCGGCTGGCGGCCTAACCGTGACCCCTCGCTCCCTGGCAGGTAACGCATGACGCGAATCGTGACGCTGGGCGACTCGATCACCCTCGGCATGGGCGACCCGGCGCCCGGCGGCGGCTGGCGCGGCTGGACCCGGCATCTCGCCGCCGGGCTGCCCAAGCCGGAGCTGCACAACCTCGCGGCGCTCGGCGCGCAGGCCAGGCACGTCGAGCGGGACCAGCTCCCGGACGCGCTGCTGCTGCGGCCGCACGTCGCCAGCGTCGTCGTCGGCATCAACGACACGCTGCGAGCGGGATTCGACCCGGTCCGGACCGGCCAGGCCACCGCGCGGACGGTCGCCGCGCTCACCGCGCGGGGCGCCATCGTGCTCACCATGCGGCTGCCCGACCCGGCGCAGATGTTCGGGCTGCCGTCCGGGCTGGCGCGGCCGCTGTCGCGGCGGATGCGGGCGGTCAACGCCGAGCTCGACCGGATCGCGGCGCACTACGGGACGCTGCACTGGGATGCCTCGACCGACCCCGAGACCTATGACCGGCGCAACTGGTCGGCGGACCGGCTGCACCCCAACGAGCGCGGCCACCGGCTCATCGCCTGCCGGATGTGGGACCGGCTCGCGGCGGCAGGCGTCCCGGTGACCGACCGGCCCGGCGGCGAGCCGACCAGCCCCGCGCCGACCCGCGGCGACGACGTGCGGTGGCTGGCGACCAAGGGAACCAAGTGGTTCCTGCGCCGCTCGGTCGACCTCATCCCTTACATGCTGTTCATGGCGGCGCGGGAAGCGCTTGCCGGGCCACGGGAGCGGACCGCCGTGGTGCTGCAGAGCTGCCCGCAGACCGCGGAGCCGGTGGCCGATTAGGTCGCGGGAGCGCCACGCAATTTCGCTAGCCGAAATGCCCTCTGACACGTGCATTGTCCCGGTTAAGCACTTACGCTTTGATGGCGATGAAAGCAGGGGGGGACAGCCGCGATCTGGTACCGCCGCTGCTGCGGGACCGGGTCTTCCGGCGCTACTGGGGAGCGTCGACGGTGTCGATGTTCGGCGACCAGGTCTCGTCGGTCGCGCTCCCGCTCACCGCCGTACTCGTCTTGCACGCGCGGGCTTACGAGATGGGCGTGCTCACCGCCCTGCAGTGGCTGCCGAGCCTGCTGTTCGGGCTGCACGCCGGGGCCTGGGTGGACCGGCGGGGCAAGCGGCGTCACGCCATGATCCTCGCCGACATCGGCCGCGCCGTGGCGTTCGCGACGATCCCGTTCTGCTACGCGCTGCACGTGCTGACCTTCGCGCAGATGTGCGCGGTCACGTTCATCGCCGGCTCGCTGTCCGTGCTGTTCACCGTGTCCGACGGGACGCTGTTCGTGTCGATCGTCGACACGGGCAGGTACGTCGACGGGCAGTCGCTGATCTACGGGAGCAGGGCGCTTTCCTTTCTCGGCGGGCCGTCCGTCGGCGGGCTCCTCGTGCAGGCGCTGAGCGGGCCGTACGCCATCGTGGTGGACGCCCTGTCGTTCCTCGGGTCCGCGTTCCAGCTTGGCATGATCCGGCCGGAGGAGCCGCCCGCCGACGACGGCGGGGACGGCCTCACCGCCGGGCTGCGGTTCATCGCCGCCGAGCCGATCGTCCGGGCGTCGCTGACCGGCGTGGCGGTGGTCAACTTCTTCAACCTCATGTTCGAGGCGCTGTTCATGCTCTACGCGGTGCGCAGCCTGCACGTCAAGCCGGGACTGCTCGGCGCGGTCATCGGGGCGGCCGCCGTCGGCGGCATCCTCGGGTCGCTGCTGTGCAAGCGGCTCACCGCGTGGCTGGGCGCCGGGCTGGTCTACGTGGCGGGGTGCCTGGTGTTCACCGTCCCGCTGGCCCTGGTCCCGCTCGCCGTGGGGCCCGGCGCGTTCACCCTTGTGCTGCTGTTCGCCGCGTGCTCGTTCAGCGGCTTCGGCGTCATGGTGCTCGACATCAGCATCGCGGCGATCTTCGGCGTGGTGATACCCGACACGATGCGCTCCCGCGTGTCGGGGGCGTTCCAGTCGATCAACTACGGGACCCGGCCAGCCGGCGCGCTGCTCGGCGGCTGGCTCGGCACCATGCTCGGCCTGCGGCCCGCGCTGTGGATCGCCGTGGCCGGCGGCGTGCTCGGCTCGCTGCTGCTCGTCCCGTCGCCGCTGCCGCGCTTCCGCATGCCGGCCTTAGCTGAGGCTCTGGTCGTCGCTCGCGCGTCCGATACGATGGCGCCCTTTGCCATCGGGCGCGCAGGCGACGACATCGGGGGTCTTGGGGTCGCCCCCCGGCTAGCAGAGCGTGCGCAGCAGGCGGACCGGGGGCGAGCCGTGGGCGAGCATGCCGTCATGCGCCGCGCGCTCAGGCAGCCCGCGGCCGAGCAGCTCGGCGGCCAGGTCAGCGACCTCGGTGTAGCCCACGTAGTAGGTCGACAGCTGGGCCGAGGTGAGCTGTGCGCGACGCCACTTCCCTGACGCCTCGCCGTCCTCCTGGAACCCGCCCTCGGTCATCAGGGTCATCGCCTCGGCCTCGGTCAGCCCGTGCGCGTGCACCCGGGCGTCGAGTATCGCGTTGATGATCATGCGCAGCTGCATCTTGAGCTGCTGCATGCGGACGGCCGCCGGGTCGCCCTCCCCCGGGTACCGGTGGACCGCCATCAGCTCCTCCGCGTAGACGGCCCAGCCCTCGGCGAACGGCCCCGACCACAGCGCGGCCCGCAGCCTGGTCCCCCCGGTGAACCGGCGGGAGTGCTGCAGCTGCAGGTAGTGGCCCGGCATCGCCTCGTGCACCATCAGGTTGTGCACCATGTGCCGGTTGTACTCGCGGTAGAAGGAGGCGACGCGCTCGGCCGTCCAGTCCTTGGGCGTCGGTGAGACGGCGATGAAGGTCGCGCCGGGGACGGGCTCAAGCGGCCCGGGCGGATCGCAGTAGGCGACCGCGATGCCCCGGTTGATCTCCGGCATGTCGATCACCTCGACCGGGTCGTCATGCAGCGTGACCAGGTCGTGGTCGCGGACGAAGGCGATCTGGGCGGCGAGCGCGTCGGCGCAGAAGGCCAGGATCGTCGCCTCGTCGGGCGCCGCGGCGCTCAGCCGGCCGAGCACCTCGCGCGGCGTGCCGCCGAGCCGGCCGGCCACGTCGGTGATCTCGCC
The DNA here is from genome assembly GCA_036391275.1 of Trebonia sp. GTDB lineage: Bacteria > Actinomycetota > Actinomycetes > Streptosporangiales > Streptosporangiaceae > Trebonia. Next base: position 7,828 of record DASWAE010000162.1, on the reverse strand, counting down.
GGTGACCCGCTCCAGGTCGGCCTCGGCCCTCGCCAGGATGGCCTCGGCGTCGGACGCGGCGGACAGCGCAAGCGACAGCTTGCGGGAGAACAGCTCCGGCCCGAGGCGGGGGTCGGCGAACCCGGCGCCGCCCGCCGCGGCGTCATCGCCCGCCAGCCGGGCCGACAGCCAGTCCCTGTGCTCGGCGAGCGCGGCGAGCGCGGCGGGCCGTACCCGCTCGACGTCGGCGGTCACCGCACTGGCCGCCGCACTGGCCGCCGCACTGGCCGTCGCACTGGCGGCGTTGGCCGCCTGGCGCAGCGCGGCGTTCACCTCCTCGGTGACCAGGGCGATCGTCCCGCCGAACTGGGCGGCCGCGGTCTCCAGGTGAACCTTGGGCATCGGGCCGAGCGTGCCGCGGGCCGCTTGGAGCGTGCCGGGGACCGCGGCGAGCCGCCCGGCCAGCGACCGCAGCCGGTCGGCCAGCGGCGCGTAGTCCCTGGCGAGCAGCATGTAGATCGCCTGACCCGGGTTCGCGAGCAGCGGGTTCCACTCGTGCTCGCGCAGCTCGGTGATCTCGAACAGGCGCCTGGCCACGTCGTTGCCGAGCACGGCCGCGTCGACGAGCAGCTCTTTGTCAAGGCCCGCGTGATCGATGGCCGCCAGCCGGGCCGCGAACGCATCGAGGCCGCGGCGCTCGTCGTCGAGCGCCGCCGCGTCCCGGTCGGGAAGCCGGTGGTCGTAGCGGTGGTCGCCGAGCTCGGTGGCGAGGTCGGGGTGGCGGTGCGCCAGGTCGTCGAGGTAGTCCTCCGCCAGCTGGCGGAACTGTGCGGTGGCAAGCCCGGCGTCCCCGGCCGGCCCGGCCGGGGAGGTTTCTGCGCTCACGTGTGCTCCTGTCGCGGGACGTGGATCGTCATGCGGGCCGCCACGCACGCATTGGCGAACGGATCCAGGCAGCGCGTTCGCTCGGGCTAACTCTACGGAGTCCACCAGGGGCTAGCGCAACCGTGCCCTTACCGGTCTTGACGCGACCTGGATCCCGGTCGCGGGCATGCTGCTCGTCGCGCTCGTCTTCGGCGAGCTCGCCAGCCCTCGTGCTGCTCCTCATCCAGACCACGCTGAACGTCACCGGCGCCAGGGTCATGGGCCGGGTCGCTCAGTTCGGCGTGTACGTCGAGATCCTCGGCACCCTCGGCCTGGCGGTCGTGCTCGCCATCCACGGCTTCCACCACGGCCTCGGCTACCTGTTCACCACCCAGGGCGTGCAGCACGTCAAGACCAGCCCGCTCGGCCTGGACTTCGGCGGCTCGTACTTCGGCGCCCTGCTGATCGCGGTGCTCGCGCCGGTCTACATCTTCTACGGCTTCGGTGCCGTACATCCTGTCCCAGCTGCCGAGCGGCATCCAGGACTTCGCGCTGCTGCTGCTGATCTTCCCCTTCTTCTCCTGCGGCACGTCGATCCAGGGGGCGGGATCGCGGCTGATGTTCTCCTACTCCCGTGACGGCGCGCTGCCGGCCGCGAAGTGGATCTCGTCGGTGCACCCCCGGTTCAAGACCCCGGTCAACGCGCTTCCTGACGGTGGTCGGCGCGGGCATCGCGCGGGCCCGCGGCTGGGTACCCGAGGGCAAGTTCCAGCTCGGCAAGTGGGCCTGGCCGGTGATCATCGTGGCCGGCCTGTACCTGCTCGCCATGCTGGTCAACATGGTCGCGCCGACCGGGCTGAGCTCGCCGCGCGGCGCCTACTTCAACCTTGACTGGATCACGCTGATCGTCATGATCGTCGTGTTCCTCGTCGGCGCCCTCCTGTTCTTCCTCGCCAAGGGCGGCAAGGAGATCGACTCGCACCTGCGCGACGACGCGGGGAAGCCCGCCGCCGTCCGCTAGCGAGTCACCATCCGCCCTCCGCGTCCCATGACCCCTGGCGGCGCGGAGGACGGAGAGCAAGCGCGGGCCCGTCTCGAAGTCATCTACCGCCGTTATCGAGGCTGAACGCTGGCGGGGTTACCGCGCCGCGCGCCTTGACCCGCTGCACCGGGGCCCTTCACCCGCTGCGCGCCGGGCGTCTTCAGAGGCAACCCGCGCTTTCAGAGGCAACCCGCGCTTTCAGAAGCAATCCGTAGCCAGTCCTGAACTCTTCGAGGGCGGCAGGTGATGCCCTGTCGCTTAGACTTCAGCATGCTCCGGCGCGTATCCGTCACAGACGGCCGCATCCGGACGCAGGGCCGCCCTCCTACCCCCTCGCCCAGAGAAACGAGCCGCGGACGTGCTAGGACCTGATTCGCGACTGCTGACGGCGCTGCTCGTCAGCGCGAGCGCCGCCCTGCTGGTGGCGGCCATCCGGTTCCGCCTGCTGCCGGTCAAGGCGCTGTGCGGCGCGCTGTCGATCGCGGTGGCGATGACCGGCGGCATCGCCGCGGTCAACTACTACTACGGCTACTACACGACCTGGGGCCAGCTGTGGGCCGACTTCCACGGCGGCAGCACCGGCAACCTCGGCGTCATCGCGGCGTCGACGACCTCGTCCCAGCTCGAATCCGGCCGCATCGGCTGGGTCAACCTGCCGGGCAAGCTCAGCCGCTACAACCGGCGCGGGCTCGTTTACCTGCCGCCGCAGTACGGCGAGGCCCGGTACGCGCACGTCAGGTTCCCGGTCGTCGAGCTGTTCCACGGCACGCCGGGCTCCCCGCTCTCGTGGAACACGGTGCTGAAGATCAGCCAGCTCGCCGACTCGCTGATTTCCAAGCACCTGATGGGGCCCATGGTCCTGGCGATGCCGGCCATCAACGGCGTCGGCCACGACTACCAGGACTGCGTGAACAGCCCTTCGCTCAAGGACGAAACGTACCTCACCGTGGACGTGCGCTCCGACCTCTTCGCGCACTACCGGGTAAGCCGGGACCCCTACCAGTGGGGCCTGACGGGGTACTCCTCCGGCGGGTTCTGCACGGCCAACCTCGCCCTGCGCCACCCCAGCTCGTTCGGCGCCGCCGCGGTCATCGAGGGCTACTACCGGGCGGCCGACGGCCCGGCCGGCAGCGCGCTGAAGCGCAGCCAGCCGCTCGAAGCCGCCAACAGCCCGCTGTACCTCGCGGAGCGGCTGACGGCCAACAGCGGCCCGGTCCCGGCCTTCTGGGTGGCCGCCGGTACCCATTTCAAGTCCTCTGACTACCAGCCGGCATCCATGTTCGTGGCCGCGCTTGACCGGATACAGCAGGTGCCGTTCTACCGGCTCAACGCCGCGGACACGGCGAACGCGTGGGCGGCCGCCGTCCCCGAGGCACTGACCTGGCTGTGGCAGCAGCTGGCCCCGCCTGACCTGCGGGTCCTGTTCCCGGTGCGTGGTCACTCTCTCGGCGCCATCGCGCTGCCCGTCCAGCCAATCAAGCCTGACCACCATCACTATGGCCCGTGCGTGCTGGTCAAATCGTCCGCCGGCCCCGCCCCGGCGTGCGGCAAGCCGCCGTACTGGAAGGTAGGAAAGACGGCGCACCACACCACGGTCCGCGCATAGGGCGGCCGCCTGGCCACGGCCGGCGCTAACGGCGCGGGTGTTCGTTGAATCTCGTGCGAGATTGATGCTTTGCCGGAACATGGGTGGCCTAACTGGCCCGCGTGGGCACACCGCGCGATTGTGAGCGGAACTCAAGGTTGCTGAGCAAACCTTCAGCCAACCATTAGGTCCGGCTCATGGTCTCCTAGGGGTCCGCCAAGGTTTGCGACCGATTCTTCCTGTGTAGCTAGCAGCAGGGCTGACGACCGGAGCAGAGAGCAAGGCTGCGAAGAGGATTCGGGGTAACAAGACCATGAGTGAGCCATTCGCACAGTACCCGTACGGGCAGTACCCGCCCTACGGCCAGTATCCGGAGCCGCCGCGGCGACACCGCGGCCGGACGTTGCTCGGCCTGACGGCGACTGCCGTCCTCGCCGCGGGGGTCGGCGCGGGAGCCGCCCTCGGGCTGTCGCACGGGTCCACCCCGGGGTCGACCGCGACGTCGACCTCGAAGAACGAGCTGACCACCGCGCAGATCGCCAGCCGGGTCAACCCGGCGATCGTTGACGTCACCTCCACCCTGGGTTATCAGCAGGCGACCGCGAAGGGCACCGGCATCGTGCTGACGTCCAACGGCGAGATCCTCACCAACAACCACGTGATCAGCGGGGCCACCTCGATCAGCGTGACCGACATCGGCAACGGCAAGACGTACAAGGCCAGCGTGGTCGGCTATGACGAGTCGCAGGACATCGCGGTGCTCCAGCTTTCCGGTGCGTCCGGGCTGACCACCGCGTCGACCGGTGACTCCTCGACGGTCAACGTCGGCGACAGCGTGGTCGCGCTCGGCAACGCGGGCGGCGTGGGCGGCACCCCCGCGGTCGCCCCGGGCAAGGTGACCGCGCTCAACCAGGCGATCACCGCCACCGACGAGGGCTCGGGCTCGTCCGAGCAGCTCACCGGGCTCATCGAGACGAACGCAGCCATCCAGGCGGGCGACTCGGGCGGCCCCCTGGTGAACTCGCACGCCCAGGTCATCGGCATCGACACCGCGGCCTCGACGAACTACCAGTTCGGCGGGAACGGGAACGGCGGGTTCGGCGGTCAGGGCGGCTTCGGCAACTCGGGCTCGTCGGGCTCGGACGGGTCCTCGGGGTCGACGACGCAGGGCTACGCGATCCCGATCAACACGGCGCTGAACATCGCCAAGGAGATCGAAGCCGGCCAGGCGTCCTCGACGGTGCACATCGGCGCGACCGCGTTCATCGGCCTGCAGATCGCCAGCCAGCAGTCGAGCTACTACCAGGGCGTGGTGCTCGCGGGCGCCCAGCCGGGTACCCCGGCGGCGGAGGCGGGCCTCGGCGAGGGTGACGTGGTGACCGCGCTGAACGGCAAGCCGGTCACGTCCGGGACCCAGATCCAGCAGATCCTCATCGGCCTGCACCCCGGTGACAAGGTGAGCATCAGCTGGACCGACACCTCGGGCCAGTCGCACACCGCGAACGTCACGCTGACCAACGGCCCCGCGGCCTAACCGCACCCCACCCGTCCGGCAGCACCTGCGCCGCCGGCCTCGCGACAGAGGCCGGCGGCGCAGTGCGTTTTTGGCCGGCGCGGGCCGGATGGTTGTGGCAACGATCCGGTTATAGGCGGCCCGTTGCCACAACCATCGCCCCGGAGCCGCCGGACGGCGGTCGCCATCGCTCGCGCTGAGTGGCGCCGGTGACTTACGCGGCTCTTGTGGCGGATGCGCCGACGGGCCAGCCGCCGACGGGCCAGCCGCCGACGGGGGCCAGCCGCCGACGGGGCCAGCTTGGGTTAGTCGGCGGCGGAGCCGAGTGAGGTGAACAGGGCGGCCCTGGCCTCGGCGAGCGCCGCCTGCAGGGCGCCGCGGAGGACCGGCTCGCCGGGGACGGAGGTGGGCAGCACCGCGGGGCGGGCCAGGCACAGCCGGGGGATCTCGGCCGCCACCCGGTCGGCGAGCTCGCCGCCGCCGGCCTCGCCGACGGTGCCGCCGAGGACGACGAGGCCCGGGTCGAGGACGGAGCAGACCGCGGCGACGCCGATGGCGACACGGTGCGCGAGGTCGTCGAGGAAGGCCTTCGCGGCCGCCGCCTGCGGGTCGCGGGCCAGCTCGGCGACCGCGGCGGCCACCGCGTCGGCGGGCGTCACGCCGCTGAAGCCGTGCTCGGCGGCCAGGGTGTGCACCGCGAGGCCGCCCGCCAGGGCCTGCAGCCCGGCCTTGCCCGGGTGCTCATTCCCCGCCGGGAGGGGCGCGCCGTGCACCGGCATCCAGCCGATCTCGCCGGCGGCGCCGCCGACGCCCCGGCGCACCCGGCCGTCGATGACCGTGGCCAGGCCGAGGCCGGTGCCCAGCCACACGAAGGCGTAGTCGTCGAGCCCGGCCGCGACGCCGTCGGCGCGCTCGGCCATCGCGGCGAGGTTCACGTCGTTCTCGATCACCACCGGGGTGTGCAGCATCTCGCGCAGCGCGTCGAGCACGCCCTCGTGCCAGGTGGGGAGGTTCACCGCGAGCCGCGGCGCGCCGGTCCGCGGGTCGAGCACGCCGGGGATGCCGAGCACGACGGCGGACAGCGCGGAGATGCCGATGCCGGCGCTCTGGCAGGCCCGGCCGATGGCGTCGCGGACCATGCCCACCGGGTCGTCGGCCCCGTTGGGGTCCACGCTCACGTCCGCCACCCGGCGTCCCGTGACGTCCGCGACGGCGGCGCTGACCAGGTCCTGCTCCACGTAGAGGCCGGCCACGTAGGCGCTTGACGGGACGACGGCGTACAGGGCGGCACTGGGGCCGCGGCCGCTCGCCTGCTCGCCCGCGGTCATCACCAGGCCGCGCTCTTCCAGCCGGGCGAGCATCTGCGAGACGGTGACCTTGGAGACGCCGGTCCGCTCGGACAGCTGCGCCCGGGTGAGCGGCCCCTCGGCGAGCAGCAGCTCGAGAGCGGCGCGGTCGTTCAGCTCACGCAGCAGGCTGGGCGTGCCCGGCTTCTGCCGCTGCCTGCCCGCATGCGCGCCCGCGGTCGTCTTCCCCTCGGGGCTCCCGTCGCCGAGTTGAACGGTCATCGGTCCGCCCCCCTGTTACCCATCCGCGTTACCCATCCGGCCGCCAAACTAGGACAAAAACTGATATAAGAGGACATCCCGCGAGAACGAAATGCTCGGTCCGCCGAGTCACCCCACGTCCCCGGTCCGCGGCGGCCTGCCCGATAAAATGGCGCACTTCGCCATCGGGCGGGCCGTCGCGGATACCGGGGGGTACGGGGGGTCGCCCCCCCGGGAGACAGCTGCGGGGTACGGGGGGTCGCTCCCCCGGACGAAAACTGCACCAGCGTTCCCCTCCGACGAGATACCACGGGTCACGGCCGGGCCACAAGCTGCACGGCCATTGTTAAGTTCTGGCAACAGGTCTATCTTATAGGAAAGTTTCCAGTTAATTTCTGGGCAACGGTCATTCACCACGTCTGACCGCAAGAGTTCACCCTCGCAGAAGGAGTGCCACCAGTGGGACTCAGGAAGAGATCGGCCGCGCTCGGCGCGGTCGCGAGCGCCGCCGCGGCGGCACTGGCAATCGCCGGCTGCAGCTCTGGCAGCTCCACCAGCTCGTCCGCCGCGACGGGCGGCACGGCAAGCAGCACCTCCGGCAGCGCGTCGGCCCCCTCGACGCTCACGGTCTGGCGCATGGGCGGCTCCGTCCCCGCCCAGGTCTCCTGGATGAACGGCGTCGTGTCGCAGTTCCACCAGCAGTTCCCGCAGTACGCCAAGACCCAGGTCAAGGTCGTCTGGGTTCCGTGGGGCAACCGCACGACGGACTGGAACAACGCGCTGTCGTCCGGCAAGAACATCCCCGACATCACCGAGCTCGGCAACACCGACACGCCCACCGAGGCCGCGAGCGGCATCCTCGCACCGCTCAACAGCCAGCTGAGCAGCTGGCCAGGCACCTCCGGCCTGGTCAAGGGCATGCTCGCCAACGACACCCAGGACGGCACCACCTACGCCGTGCCGTGGTTCGGCGGCGTTCGCGCCGTGTGGTACCGCACCGACCAGTTCAAGAAGGCCGGCATCACGCACACGCCCACGACCTGGGCGGAGCTGCAGGCCGACGCGGTGAAGCTGCAGCAGGCCTACCCCGGCACCATCGGCTTCGACGCGATCACCAACGACACCAACGCGTTCGCCAGCTTCATCTGGGGCGGCGGCGGCCAGATCGCCACCCAGGACTCCAGCGGCAAGTGGACCGCTAACCTGACCGACCCGAAGACCGAGGCCGCGATCAAGTACTACGTCGGCCTCTACACCACCGCCAAGGTCTCCGCGTCCAAGTACATCGGCGAGACCGA
>DASWAE010000161.1:0-80441 GCA_036391275.1 Trebonia sp. | reverse complement strand
GGCGCGTGCCGCACGCGGCGCCCTGGGCAGGTCGAACAGTGCCGCGCCGGCCAGCTCATCCGGGTCGAACAGCCGGATCGTCCCGTACACGCCGTCGTACCCGGCCTCGCGGCGCACCTCGCCGCGGCGCAGCCGGGCGATGGCCTCGGCGACGACCGACGGCGCGCCCGCCGCCAGGTCGGCGAGCGGCACGTCGCCGAGGATGGCCAGTTCCGGGCCGAACCGTTCGACCATGGCGCCGACCTGGGCGGTGACGGACTTGGACTTGGGGCCGACGCCGGCGATCTCGCCGAGGATCTCCGGCAGCGGCACGAACGAGGCGAAGCCCGCCGCGCCCGCGGGCCGGTGCCCGTCCGGCCGGTCGGCGAGCGCGTCGACGCGGTGCTGCACGCCGATCGTCGGCTTCTTCCCGCATCCGGGGCACTTGCCGCCGGCGGCGCGCGTCTCCTCCGGCGTCATCCTGACGTCGCAGGCGCGGTGGCCGTCAAGGTGGTACTTGCCCTCCTCGGGGAAGAACTCGACGGTGCCGCCGAAGCCGTCGCCGGTGCGCAGCGCCCGGTAGATGGCGAAGTAGTCGACGTCGGCCAGCTCAAACGCTGTCGCCTCCCTGCCGAGCATGGGCGGCGAGTGCGCGTCGGAGTTGGACACCAGCCGGTACCGGTCCAGGCTGGACACCCGCCAGTTCATCGCGGGGTCAGAGGAAAGGCCGGTCTCGATGGCGCAGATGTGCTCCGCGAGGTCGGCGTAGCAGTCCGCTACCCGGTCGAAGCCGGACTGCGAGCCGAGCACCGCGAACCACGGCGTCCAGGCGTGCGCGGGGACCAGGTAGCACCCGTCGCCGCCGGACAAGGTGATCTCGAGCAGGTTCCGCGAGTCGAGCCCGAGGATCGGCCGCCCGTCGGCGGCCAGGTTGCCGACCCGGGCGAGCGCGGCGGTGATCGCGTCGACCGCGTCGAGCGACGGCGCGTAGAGCAGGTGGTGCACCTTGCGCGTCCGGTCGTCGCGCTTGTAGATCGTGGAGATCTCCGACGACAGCATGAACCGCACCGGCATGCGGCAGGCAGGCGGCAGCGTGTCGTGCACCGCGCGCTCCAGGTCCGGCCGCAGCCGGAACAGCCCCGGGGCATCCGGGACCAGCTTCGCGCCGAGTTCCTCTCGCCACACCGGATGGGTGAAGTCGCCGGTGCCGACGACGCCGATCCCCTTGCGCCCGGCCCACCAGGCGAGGTGCTCAAGGTCGCAGTCCCGGCTGCAGGCGCGGGAGAACTTGGAATGTATGTGCAAATCCGCGTAGAAACGCACCGGCCCATCATTTCGAACGGGCGTGCGTTTCGCACGTCTTTCGGTCGCCCTCGTGTCGGGCTCGCATCGTGGGCGCGTTCGCCCGGGAAACCCCCTCGGCTTCCCGGGCGAACGTGTGCCCCAGTCGGTCAGGTGATGCCGTTGACCTGGTGCACCGGGCCGCAGTCAGCGGCCCGGCCGATGCCGGCGCCACGCGTTTACGCGTCGGGGAACGACCCCCAGGTGTCCGGGACGAACTCCTTGCCGGTGACCGGATGCTTGTAGTGGAACGGCAGCGTGGTCGTTTCCGGCCACAGCCGCGGCGCGTTCTGCAGCAGCTCGTCGGGGCCGTACGGGTCCTCCGGGTAGGTGACCGACGCGTTGGGCACGTAGTCGACCGGGGTGTGCGCCCAGCCGTCTTCCATCGTGCCGTGCCAGAACGCGCGGTAGAACAGCTTCTTGATCTTCCAGACGCCGTCGACGCGCACGTAGGTGTTCTCGTAGAGCCCGCCCTCCATCCACTGGCGCACCGGCGTCTGCTCGTTCGCGACGAGCTCATGGGTGCCGGCCTGCATCAGCGTGCGGAAGCGGGCGTAGGCGGTGCTCCGGTCGGGGTCCACGTGGATGACGTCCTGCAGCATCGGGTGGTCGAGCAGCCGCCCGAACTGCGGCCCGTTGTGCCCGTCGGCGAACCGCTGCCGGAACCGGCCGGCGTACAGGCGCGCGGCGCCGGCCCGGCCCTTGTAGACACCGCCGATGAAGATGACTTCGCCTTCCTCGTCGAACAGGTCGACTACCTCGTCGTAATAGCACTTGTCCAGGTAGTACCCGTACGCGTGCTGCAGCCTCCTGATGGCGAGCTCGTCCTCGACGATGCCGAGCCGGTGCTCAAGCTCGGCGACTCGTTCCTCTGCCGTCATGCGACCTCCCTATCCGGCTCGCTGCGCGAGCTGCTCGTCTGTCACCCAGTTGCCGTGCAGGCCGCCGGGCATCCTGATCGGGATCCTGAGCGTGGCGACCGGCTGCTCGTCGATCCGCTGCGCGTCGAGGATGAGCAGGTCAGTCGTCCCGGTCTCGTGCCGGTCGACTAGCTGCATCACGTAGCCCTCGCCGCATCCGGTGTCCACACCCGGCGGCGGCACGAAGATAGCCTCCTGGACCGTGGCGTTCCGCCCGGCGAACCGGGTCTTCATCGCGCCGGAGACCGGGTCGATCTGGCCGAGCCAGCGGAATCCCGGCAGCCTGTCGTCGGGCTTCTCGCCGGGGATGTCGGTCAGGTTGATGACACCGAACCGGTACCCGCGCGTCGCCCAACGGTCGTCGGTGCGGGGGAACTCGCCGGAGCAGCCGGTGAGCCGCCGCTGCTCGAACGCGGTGGTGTCGTCGCCGAGGTCCGGCGCGGCGGACGTGTCGATTGTCCACCGGGTGAGCTGCGCGCTCGCCTTCTCCGGGTCGAACGGCGCGCCGGAGATGTCGGGGAACCACGGGAACGCGGACTTCTCCCCCACGGGCGTGTCGATGTGGATGTACCGGCCGTCGTCGTAGGCGTTCATGATGTGCGAGGCGAACCGGTTCGTGCCCCGGTACCAGCGTACGGTGCTGCCCTTGCGGGGCACTACGCCCAGGTAGACGTCCTCGGAGCCGTCCCACACGTAGAGCGGGCCGCCCGCCTTGAGCCGGTCGAGGCTGGCGGTCAGCGGGATGATCGGGAAGACCACGAAGTTCTCGGTGACCGCCCAGTCGTGCACCATCGAGGAGTAGGGCGCCTCGAACCAGGCCTCGTGCACGATCCGCCCGGTGACGTCCGCCTCGTAGTAGGCGACGTCCCGCGTCGCCTCGCCCTTGGCCATGTAGCCGAAGAACACGAGCTCGCCGGTGCGCGGGTCGATCTTGGGGTGCGCCGTCGCCGTCTGCGACGACAGGTCGCCGTCCCAGGTGAACTCGCCGATCGTGTCGAGGGTGTCCGGGTCGATCTGCATCGGCGCGCTGTCCTCCTTGGAAGCGAGCAGCCGTCCGCCGTGCCAGTACACGTTCGTGTTGGCGAGGCCGCGGCTGAGCCCGGCCACCGACGGGTCGTCGGTGAACGGGTTGCGGTACGCGCCGAACAGCGACCGCCGCGCCTCCCGCTCCGCGACGAACCGGGGCGTGCGCACGTACCGCGACCTGAAGTCGCAGTGGCCGTTCTCAAACCGGAACATGGCGACCATGCCGTCGGCGTTGAAGTAGAAGTCGCGCTCCACGAACGGCGGCCACGCCGGGTCCGCGCCGACCCGGTAGTACGTGCCGCGCAGCGACGCCGGAACGTCTCCCTGCGTCACCTCCACCCCGCGGATCTCGCCCTCAAGCCGCACCGGGGCGAACCGCCCCTGGAAACCTGGCTCGTCAGGGAACCGCACCGTCATCTCGCACCACCTTCACCCGAAAGGTCGCGCTGAGCGTAACGCGGGCCCCGGCACGCGGTGAAGGGCCGGGAACGCCCGATTCGTCCCAGTGATCTTGTGCCGCAGGGACAAAGCAGGCCGACCGCCGGGGAGGGGTGTCCGGCCCGTCCCGCCTGGCGGGGCGGGGGCGGGCCGGACCGGGAGGCAGCTAGCCGGGGGGAGGCTAGCTGGGGGAAAGGCCAGCTGGGGGAAGGCCAGCTGGGGGAAGGCTAGCTGGGGAAAGGCTAGCCGGGGAGGACGACCTCGACCCGGACGGCGTCGCCCGCTGGGGCGACGGGGAGCAGGGTGCCTGCGATCCGCTCACCGTTGACGACCACGCCCGCTCCCTCGGCCAGGCCGGAGTCGAGCGTCTCCGCCCGGCGGACGGTGAGCTGGTAGGTCGCGCCGCGGAAGCGCCTGGTGGCGGTGAAGCCCGGCCAGCTAGACGGGAGCACCGGGTCGATCCGCAGGCCGTCGAGTTCCGGCCTGATGCCAAGGATCCACTGGGTGATCGCGACGAAGTTCCAGGCGGCGGTTCCGGTGAGCCAGGAGTTCTTCGCCTCGCCGTGGGTGGGCGCGTCCCGGCCGGCGATCATCTGGGCGTAGACGTACGGCTCGCAGCGGTGCAGTTCGCCGAGCGCCTCGCGGGCCGAGGGGTTGATCCGCTTGTAGTAGTCGAAGGCGGCGTCGCCGTCTCCGGTCATCGCCGCGGCGATCATGACCCACGGGTTGGTGTGGCAGAAGACGCTCGCGTTCTCCTTGTAGCCCGGCGGGTAGGAGGAGATCTCCCCGAGCTCGACGTGGTAGGTGGTGAACGCGGGCTGGAGCAGCATGACCCCGTGGGGTGTGGCGAGCCGGTCCTTCACGCTCGCCAGGGCCCGCTCGGCGAGGGAGGCCGGGCCGAGGTCAGCCGAGTCCGCATGGGGATCGGACAGCCCGATGCCGCCCATGATGCACATGCCCTGCGGCTCGATGAAGATCTGGCCCTCGGGGTTGCGGGAAGAGCCGACCGGGTTGCCGTAGAAGTCGTAGGCGCGCAGGAACCACTCGCCGTCCCAGCCGTGCTCGGCGGTCGTAGCGGCCATCTTCTCCGCGTCGGCCCGGTAGGCCTCGGCCTCGGCGGCGCGGCCGGTGAACGCGGCGATGCCGGCCAGCTCGCGCGCCGCGAGCGTGAACAGGCCGGCGATGAACACCGACTCCGCGGCGCCGCCCGACTGGTTCTCCGTGGTCTGGAAGGACTCTCCCGGGGTTTCCGAGAAGCAGTTCAGGTTCAGGCAGTCGTTCCAGTCGGCACGTCCGATGAGCGGCAGCCCGTGCGGGCCGATCCGGTCAAGGGTGTACTGGACGGAGCGCTCGAGGTGCCCGTACAGGGTGGTACCGCCGCCGTCGCTGAACTTGACGGGCTCGTCGAGGATCGTGGTGTCGCCGGTCTCCTTGAGGTAGGCGGCGACAGCGAGCACTAGCCAGAGCGGGTCGTCGTTGAACCCGGAGCCGATCGCGTCGTTGCCCGTCTTCGTGAGCGGCTGGTACTGGTGGTACGCGCCCCCGTTGGCGAACTGGGTCGCGGCGATGTCGAGGATGCGCTCCCGCGAGCGCTCCGGGACGAGCTGCACGGCGCCGAGCAGGTCCTGGCAGGAGTCGCGGAAGCCCATGCCGCGGGAGATTCCGGTCTCATAGGAGGAGACCGAGCGGCTCATGTTGAAGGTCACCAGGCACTGGTAGGCGTTCCAGATGCTGACCATCCGGTTGCTGTCGGCGTCCGGGGTGTCCGCGACGAGGACACTGAGCATGTTGTCCCAGTACGCCTTGAGGTCAGTGAACCCCTCGCGCACGGCCTGCGGCTTAAGCCAGTGCTCGATCACCGGCTTGACGAACGACTTGTTGATGACGCCAAGCGACTCGAACTTGGCGTCGCGCGGGTTCTCCCAGTAGCCGAGGAGGAAGATGACCTCCTTCGTCTCGCCGGGCTCCAGGGTGAGCTTGACGTGGTGCGCGCCGTGCGGTGACCACCCGTGGGCAATCGAGTCGCTGAGCTTGCCGCGCTCGACCCCGGCCGGCTCGTGGAATCCGCGGTACGGGCCGAGGAACGCCTCCCGTTGCGTGTCGAAGCCGGCGAGCGGCTCGGAGCAGGCGAAGTAGGCGAAGTGATCACGGCGCTCGCGGTACTCGGTCTTGTGGTAGATGACCCCGTCGACGACTTCAACTTCGCCGGTGGAGTAGTTGCGCTGGAAGTTCGTCGTGTCGTCCTGTGCGTCCCAGAGGGCGAACTCGACCAACGAGAAGAGCGACAGCTGGGCCGTGGTCTCCCGGTCGTTGGTGATGGCGGCCCGCCACACCTCGAGGTTCTCGCCGCGCGGCACGAAGTACAGGGTCTGCGCCGCGATGCCCGCCCGCGCCGACCTGATCGTCGTGTACGACAGCCCGTGCCGGCACTCGTACTCGTCGAGCGGCGTCCTCGTCGGCTGCCAGGACGGCGACCAGAACTCGCCGGTGGCGTCGTCCCGCAGGTACAGGTAGCGCCCGCCTACGTCACCAGGCACGTTGTTGTAGCGGTACCTGGTGAGCCGGCGCAGTCGCGCGTCCAGGTGCCAGGAGAAGCCCCCGGCCGTGTTCGAGACGGTGCCGAAGTGCCCGTCCGTGCCCAGGTAATTGATCCAAGGGACCGGGGTGTCCGGGCGGGTGACTACGTACTCGCGGCGATCGTCGTCGAAATAGCCATAGCGCATGATGCCTACTATACCGGTTTAGTGCTGGTAAGGCCATGGGCACTTGACGCGAATCGCGCTCCGCGCGGCGGGCTACCAGACCGTGTGCGCTACCTCCGCGACCAGTTCGAGCTTCTGTGCCTGCACGTCCTCCGTCGTCAGGTTAGCGCCCGGAAGGGTCGAGGAGAACCCGCACTGGGTGGAGATTCCGAGCCGTTCAAGCCCGGTGTACCTGGCCGCCTCGTGGATGCGGCCGGTGACCTCGCTCACCGTCTCGAGCGTGGTGGTCTTGCTCGATACCAGGCCCAGGATGACCTGCTTGTCGTCGGGTGCCTTCGCGAGCGGCTCGAACGACCCGGACCGCTCGTCGTCGTACTCGAGCAGGAACACGTCGAAGTTGGCCAGCCGGCCGAACATGGCCTCGGCGATCAGCTCGTAGCCGCCCTCGCTCATCCACTGGCTCATGTTGTTTCCCCGGCAGACGTGCACGCCGAACGTCACCCCGGGGACGTCGCCGACGCTGTTGAAGATGTCCAGGCCCTCGCTGAGCGTCCGCTCGGTCGGCATGCCTAGTCTCTCGCGCGTCTCGCGGTTCTCCGGGCCGATGATGCTGCCGAGGTCCGGTGCGTCGATCTGGATGTAGGTGCAGCCCATCGCGGCGAGGTCCGCGATCTCGGACCTGATGATGGCCGCGGCATCGGCGAACAGCTCGTAAGCGTCCCGGTAGGCGGCGGTTGACAGCTCCGGCGACCAGCTCGAGTAGAACAGCAGCGGGGACGGGAAGGTGATCTTGACCTGCTTGGTCGCGCGGGCTCGGTTGTAGGCGAACTCCTCCAGGGTGATCTTGTGCTTCTGGCTGATCTTCCCGGTCACCGTGAACGGGTTGTGCCAGACCCACTCCTCGGTGGCGCTCCGGAAGTGGATCGGCGCCCCCTCAATCGGCTCGACCCCGTTGATCTCGCTGACCACCTGGTCAAGGAAGGAGAACCGGCGGAACTCACCGTCGGTCACCACGTCGAGCCCGATGCCCTCCTGCATCGCGATGGCCGAGTCGACGGCGCGGTCCTCGATCCGCTTGAACTCCGGCGCGCTGAGCTGGCCGGCGGCGTAGGCGTCCCTGGCCCGCGTCAGGTACTTGGGCCGGAGCAGTGAGCCAATGACATCCGAGTGGTGTACCTGCGACATCCCGCGGCCTCCTCGACATCCTCGTCTTGGGTTACTAGTACGGGAGTACAGGCTGCGCGGCCGGCAGGGAACTGGGGCCGCGCCACTTTTCCGCGCGCCGGTTTGGCCCGCCGCACAGGCAGCGGCCCGCGCTGCCGCCCCGCTAGCGCGTTTCTGCGACCGCGAAGGACGCCGCGGGGAGCGTGATCGCGCCGGGTGCGACGGAGATGCCTGGTTCGCTCCCCAGGATGACCGGCCCCGGCTCCGCCGCGCCGGGCGCGACCGGGACATCGACGGGCGCGCCGCCGAGGTTCGCGGCGATCAGCAGCCCGCCGCGGTGCATCAGCAGCCACCGCGCGCCCTCGTCGAACTCCACGCGCACCTGGTCAAGGCGGGGATCGGTGAGCTCGGGGCGGGCCCGCCGCAGCGCGAGCAGGGAGCGGTACCAGTCGAGCAGCGAGCGGTACGGGTCCACGCCAGGCTGGCTCCAGTCCAGCTTGGAGCGCAGGAACGTCTCCTTGTCCTGCGGGTCGGGCACGTCGGCGAAATCCCAGCCGTGGGCGGCGAACTCGGACCTGCGGCCGTTGCTCACCGCCTCCGCGAAGAACGGGTCGGTGTGGTCGGTGAAGTACTGCCAGGGCGTGTCGGCACCCCACTCCTCGCCCATGAACAGCATCGGCGTGAACGGCGCGGTGAGCAGCAGCCCGGACGCGACCCGGAGCAGCCCCTCTCGTTGCGGATGGCTGGCCAAGGTGGCGGGCAGCCGGTCGCCGGTCGCCCTGTTGCCCACCTGGTCGTGATCCTGGATGAACCCGACGAACCGGTACCCGGGGGTGCGCTGCGGGTCGATGCGGCGCCCGTGCGTCCTGCCGCGGAACGACGACCAGGTGCCGTCGTGGAAGTAGCCGCCGGTCATGACCTTGGCGACCCCGGCGATCGCGCCGAAGTCCCCGTAGTAGCCCTGTCGCTCGCCGGTCACCAGCGCGTGCAGCGTGTGGTGGAAGTCGTCATTCCACTGCGCGGACAGGCCATAGCCGCCGGCCTCGCGCGAGGTGATCAGCCGCGGGTTGTTCATGTCGGACTCGGCGACGAGCACCAGGGACCGCCCGGTGGCGGCGGACAGCGCGTCCACCTCGGCGGCGAGCTGCTCAAGGAGGTGCGTCGCCCGGTGGTCCTGGAACGCGTGCACCGCGTCGAGCCGCAGCCCGTCGAGGTGGTAGTCACGCAGCCACATCAGCGCGTTGCCGGTGATGAAGGAGCGCACCTCGTCGGAGCCCGGCTGGTCCAGGTTGACCGGCGGCCCCCACGGCGTCGTGTAGACCTCGGTGAAGTACGGGCCGAAGGAGCCGAGCTGGTTTCCCGGGCCGACGTGGTTGTAGACCACGTCGAGGAAGACGGCCAGCCCGCGGCGGTGACAGGCGTCCACGAACCGCTTGAGCGCGTCCGGCCCGCCGTAGGGCTCGTGCACGGCCCACAGCCCGATCCCGTCATAGCCCCAGCCGTGCTCGCCGGGGAACGCGGCGAGCGGCATGAGCTCCACCACCGTGACGCCGAGCGCCGTCAGGTGGTCGAGCCGCCCGATCGCGGCGTCAAGCGTCCCCTCCGGCGTGAACGTGCCGACGTGCAGCTCGTAAATGACCGCGCCGCTCACCGGCACGCCGCGCCATTCGGTGTCGCCCCAGCTGAAGGCCGTGTGGTCATAGGTCCGGCTCGCCCCGTGCGGCCCGTACGGCTGGCGCGGGGAGCGCGGGTCGGGATGAGGGTCGCCGCCGTCGAGGCGGAACGCGTAGTCGGTTCCCGCGGGCACCGGCGCCGCCGCCGTCCACCAGCCGCCCCGGCCGGGCACCGGGGTCATCGGCTCCGCCCGGCCGTTCACCTCGACGTCCACCCGGCCGGCCTTGGGCGCCCACACGCTTAGCACGGAGCTCATTGCCATTCACCCTCCGGCACAAGGAGCGCGACGGGCAGGCGTCCCGTCAGCTCGGTCAGCGGCACGGCCCCGCCCCGGTGCACGGCGCCGGTCAGCAGGTCCGCGTAGCCGCCACCGGGCAACCGCAGCACCGTGTCCCCCCAGCCTCCCACGCGGCGCAGCGAGACCGGCAGCCTGGTGACGACGGTGACCGCCCGTCCGCCGCGCCGGAAGGCGGTAACGTGCGCGGCGGCGGGCCCGGTGGCGGCCAGCGGCTCGTAGCCCGCGGCGAACCACTCCGGCCGGGCGTGCCGTAGCCGCAGCGCCCGGGAGGTGACGAGCAGCTTCGCCGTGCTCAGGAAGTCAAGGTCGCCGCCGGCCAGGTTGCCGGGCAGGCGCACCTCCGCGCTGGCATCGAGCGCGGCGAGCTCGGAACGGGCGCGGGCGAAGCCCACCGGCCGCCGGTTGTCCGGGTCGACGAGGGACAGCGCCGTCAGCTCACACCCCTGGTAGACGTCCGGCACTCCCGGCATGGTGAGCTGGACGAGCTTCGCCCCGAGCGAGTTGACCGCGCTATCGGCGGCGATGCCGGCGACGAGGTCCGCGACCGGCCCGGACAGCTCGGGATCGTCGAGCACCCGGGCGGCGAGGCCGAGCACCGCCGCCTCGTACTCCTGGTCGGGCGACGTCCACGAGGTCCGCCACTTAGCCTCGCGGATCGCCTTCGTCAGGTAGCCGGACAACCGCTCGCCGCTGATTGGCCAGGCCCCGACCAGGGTCTGCCAGAACAGGTACTCGGTGTCCGGGTCCACGGCGGCCGCGGCACGGCCGTAGAGCCGCAGCGCCACCGCCCGCTCATGCCACTGCCTGACCTGCCTGCCCCACTCCCGCGGCATCTCGGCGAGCACCGCGAGCCTGGCCCTGACGTCCTCCTGCCGCTTGGTGTCGTGCGTGGACAGCGTCGTCATCGTGGCGGGCCAGTCGGCCGCCAGCCGCCCCGCCACCGCGTGGAACTCCTGGGGAGTCACCCCGAAGAGGTCCGGGTCGCTGCCGACCTCGTTCAGCGCGACCAGCCGCGACCACCGGTACGCCGCGGTGTCCTCGACGCCTTTCGCCTGCACCGGCCCGGTGGTCTGCTGGAACCGGACGACGAGCTCGCTCGCGCGGCCGGCCGCGCCGCTCACCGGCCCGCGCGCGCCGAGCGCCGCCGCGCCCAGGTCGGCGGCCAGTCCGCGCAGCCGCCTTGGCAGCTGCCGCCGCGCGCCGTCCACCGCCTTCCAGATCGCCGCTTCCGCCGCCGCCGACGGCGGCTCTCCCGGGTAAACGTAGGCGCGGTAGACAGGGAACGCGGCCAGTACCTCGGTGAGCACGGTGCGCGCGTCCTCGGCCGCCGTGTCGGGTGCGATGGCGCGCAGCAGGGCGCCGAGCCGTGACACCTCCGCGGCCAGCGAGCCGCCGGCGATCTCCCGCTTGGCCCGCACGGCGACATCGGCGAACCGCGCGGCCGAGCAGTCATCACCCGACTGGCGGCAGAACCTGGTGTACTCGGCGGCGAGCGCGTCGCCGCCCGCCGGGTCGAGGAACAGCCCGTCGACCACCCGGAGCGCGTCGTACCCGGTGGTTCCCGCGCACGCCCAGTCCGACGGCAGCGCCTCGCCGGGCTCGAGGATCTTCTCCGCCACCACCCAGGCGCCTCCGGTCGCCTCGGCCAGCTGTCGCAGGTAGCCGCGCGGGTCCGCGAGCCCGTCAGGATGGTCCACGCGCAGCCCGTCCACCACTCCCTCGGCCACCAGGCCGACGATGACCTCGTGCGTGGCGTCGAATACGGCCGGGTCCTCGACCCGGATCCCGATCAGCGTGGAGATGTCGAAGAACCGGCGCCAGTTGAGCTCGGCCGCCGCGTCCCGCCACCAGGCGAGCCGGTAATGCTGCGCCTCGAGCAGGCCGCGCATCGGCAGCCGCGACGTGCCGGGCCAGAGCGGCAGGACGTGCTCGAAGTAACGCAGCGCCGGCTCGCCGTCCGGCCCGCCGTGCGGCTCCACCCAGAGGTCGCCCAGGCACGATTCCACGGGACCGCCGAGGACCGGCAGCAGCATCCGGTCGTCCTGCGCGGCCCAGTCGATGTCGAACCAGTGCGCGTAGGGCGAGTTCGTGCCGTCCCGCAGCACTGACCAGAGCTGCCTGTTCAGCGGCATGTTGGCCGGCACCGCCATGTGGTTGGGCACGATGTCGAGCACGATCCCGAGGCCACGGGCACGCAGCCGCTTGGCCATCGCGCGGAACGCGGCCTCACCGCCGAGCTCGGCGCGGATCCGGGCGTGGTCGGTGACGTCGTAGCCGTGCCCTGAGCCGGGGACAGCCTCAAGCACCGGCGACAGGTAGACGTGGCTAACGCCCAGTTCAGCGAGATAGTCCGCCACGTCGGCCGCCTCGGCGAATCCGAACTCCCGTGTCAGCTGCAGCCGGTACGTCGAGTCCGGCGCCCACGGTGCTGTGCCCGCCGCCACGTTCCCCCCGTCGGGTTGCCTGTCTCTTCCTGAAGTTCCCCGCCCTCGCTGCCCAAAAGCAAGCCATGTAGTCCTGACTGGCCTTCGGCATGACCTGCCGCCTCGGCACACTACGACGCCATGTAGTCTCAGTGGGGTGCCCGGCCTCCCGCGCGGGCCGAAAGGTGGTCTTATCCCAGGTGAGCGCGGTCAACGTCCGACAGCGAGTCAGCGCTGCCGCCGACGGTCAGGGGCAGCTGTCCAGCGTTCGCGCCACGGTCGGCGCCTACGTGTCGCTGTGCAAGCCGCGGATCGTGGAACTGCTGCTGATCACCGCGGTCCCCACGCTCTTCCTCGCCTACCACGGGCTGCCCTCGCTGGTTGTCACCGTGGTGGTCGTCCTTGGCGGTGCGCTCGCGGCGGGCAGCGCCAACGCGCTGAACTGCTATATCGACCGCGACATCGACGAGATCATGCGGCGCACGAGCAGCAGGCCACTGGTGCGGCACACCGTCTCGCCACGGTCGGCACTGACCTTCGGCCTTGTGCTCGGCGTGGTCTCGGTGACCCTGTTCGCCGTTACCACCAACCTGCTCGCGGCCGGCCTTACCCTGGGCGCGATCGCCTACTACGTTGTGATCTATACCATGCTGCTCAAGCGGCACACGTCCCAGTCGACGCTGTGGGGCGGGGTGTGCGGCGCGGCGCCCGTGGTGATCGCCTGGGCCGCCGCCACCGGGTCGCTGTCCTGGCCAGCCTGGCTGCTCTTCGGCGTGGTGTTCTTCTGGCAGCCGCCGCACTTCTGGGCGCTGGCCATCAAGTACCGCGAGGATTACCGCCGGGCAGGCATCCCGATGCTCCCGGTGGTCGCCTCGGTGCGCCGGGTCCTCACGGAGTCGGTGCTGTACAGCTGGCTGATGGTCGCGGTCTCGCTCGCGGTCTGGCCATGGGCGGGCCCGCTCTACGGCGCGGTCGCGATCGTCGCCGGCGCCGCGTTCCTTTACGAAGTGCACCGGCTGCTGCGCCTGTCACGCGGCACCCAGGCGGTTGCCGCGCCGGCCGGCGGGACGAGCGGCGACGGCCTGATGACCATGCGGCTGTTCCACCTGTCGATCCTGTACCTGACCGTCGTCTTCGCCGCCGTCGCGGTAGGGGCCTTCATCCACTGACGCGGGCAGGAAATTTTCGGAGACCGGATTGAACCGGGGATGTTCCCGGTGCGTGTCTCCGTATAGAGCAGGCCCGCGGGCGGACCAGATGACGCTCCCAACGTTGTAACCCGCGGGCCAGCTCTTGTCTCCGGGGCCGCTGCCTTTGGGGCGGGTGCGTAGGGTGATACCTGTGATCCTCATCGTGGCCGGGGTGTCTGGCAGCGGCAAGACGACGGTCGGCGCGCTGGTCGCCGGGCGGCTCCGCTGGCGGTTCGCGGACGCCGACACCTTTCATCCGGAAGCCAACGTCGCCAAGATGCGCTCGGGTATCCCGCTCACCGATGCTGACCGCTGGCCGTGGCTGCACGCGATCGGCGAGTGGATGGACCGCCAGATCGCGGAGGGGAACTCGGCCGTGGTGACCTGCTCCGCGCTCAAGCGCGCCTACCGCGCGGAGCTGCTCACCGGGCGGCCGACCGCGACCATGGTCTTCCTGCTGGTCAGCCGGGAGGTACTGGAGCGACGGCTGATGGCCCGGCCCGACCATTTCTTCCCGGAAAAGCTGCTGGAAAGCCAGCTGGCCGCATTCGAGCCGCCCGCCGCCGACGAGGGAATCGAGACGGTGCTTTCCGAGGGCGACCCCGATCAGACCGCCGCGAAGGTCATCGCCGCGGTCTGGCCGTACGGCGAGCCAGCGGAATAACCTGGGCAGATGAAGCTGACGCTCGACCTGCACGACATCTACAACCGGGGCACGGAGATCGAGAAGGCGCTACACGGAATCTTCGATGAGGCCCAGGTGAAGAAGGCGCCGCTGATCGAGATCATCCCCGGCAAGGGGTCGGGCCAGCTCAAGAAGCACGTGCTCCGCTTCCTCGAGAAGAACCCTCCGTCCGCTAAGCACGTCCGCATCGAGAAGGACTCGAAGAACTTCGGCCGGATCTTCGTGCATCTCCGCTGGAAGTAAGGCGCTGACCCGGACGGCGATCCCGTCGAGCACGCAGCCGAGCCCGAACTCGAACCGCGCGTCCCGCGTCTCCGGCGCGTCGGGGTCGATCCCGGCGTCGAACATCTTCGCGATATGCGGGTAGCGTCCGGGCCCGCGGATCAACCGCTCGAACTCGCTGTAGGCGACGGCCTCGTCGTCGGTCATCTCGGTCCTGGCCTCGTCGGCGGCACGGTGCCAGCGGATTTCCTGTATCTCCCGCAGCGCCGCTCCCATCACGTACGTGCCGACCGCCAGCAGCGCCCACATCGTGGTCATCGCGTCGAGGCCGAGTCCGTCGAGCGCGCCGATCAGCCGGTCGGCATTGCGCGCGTCGTTCGGCCCCGAAGGAGGCCCGGCGCCGAGGAAGTCGATGGCCCACGGGTGCCGGTGCAGCGCGGCCCGGTAGCTGCGGGCGTAGCCGGCCACGTCGGCCCGCCAGTCGCCCGACGGCTCGGGCGCTTCGGTCTCGCCCTGTACTCCCTCGAGCATGAGCCGGTGCAACTCGTCCTTGGATTCGACGTACCAGTACAGCGACATCGCACCGACGTGCAGGTCGCGAGCGATCCGGCGCATGCTCACGGCCGCGGTGCCCTCCGCGTCGGCGATGGCGATGGCGGTCGCGACGATGTCGTCGCGGCTAAGCCCGCGGAGCCTGCGCGGCTCCTTGCCGCGCTCTTTCCCGGCCTCCTTTTCCTCGGCCATGAAACCTCCTGACCTGCGCCGCCAAGACCTCCTAAGCCATGCTGCACTGCCAATCGTACATCGTACGAGAAGATCTCAGGGCACTGTCCGTCCGCCGGCCCGCCGGCGCGTCCCACCGTGACGCGCCGGCGCCCAGTGCCCCGAGGTCCCCATCACTCCCGCTGCCAGCCGGACGGGACCCCGAGGTGGTCGGCCAGGTCCTCGTAGGTGTCCTCGGGCACGACGAGCCGGGCGGCCCGCAGCACGGCGCGGGG
Source organism: Trebonia sp. (assembly GCA_036391275.1). GTDB lineage: Bacteria > Actinomycetota > Actinomycetes > Streptosporangiales > Streptosporangiaceae > Trebonia. The sequence continues at coordinate 65,381 of DASWAE010000161.1, read as the reverse complement.
GTCCTCCCCCGGCGGGGTGAGCAGGTAGACCGTGTCGTCGCTCAGGCTGTAGGTGATGATGAGCCGCTCGTGCTCGGCCTGCACGATCCGGGCGGCCCGCTGCGCCGCGCGCCGCCCGCGGTCACGCTGGCGCGCCGCCGCGTACGCCCGCATCCCGCGCCTGCGCCAGCGCCGCCGCCCGGCCGCCACGACGGGCTGGGCGACGAACGAGGCCACGGTCAGCGCGCCCACGGCGAGCAGGGTTGCCTTGAGCCAGGGCGGCATGACGCCGTCCGCTGCCCGGCCGGCCGGGACCACGCCAGCGGGAGAAGCGCTGCCGCTAACGGCCGGCGTGCCGCCGCCCGGTGGCCCGTACGGCTGGCCGCCGCTGGTGCCCGGCGACGACGGGGCCCGGCGACCGCCGGTGCCCGTGCTCGGGCCAGTGCCAGGGACCACGGGAGCCTTCCCCGCCCCCGCCAGACCTGGCACGGCCAGGGTCATCCCCGGCCGGATAAGGCCCGGGTCAGCGCCGATCACCCGCCGGTTCGCGGCATACAGGGCCTGCCAGCCACCGCGAACCCCCAGGGCCGCGGCGACGGCCGACAGGGTGTCACCCGGCGCGACCGTGTAACTGGCCGGCCGCTGCCCGCCGGGCACCGCCAAGACGGTCCCAGGGCGGATAAGGCCCGGGTCAGTGCCGATCACCCGCCGGTTGGCGGCATACAGGGCCTGCCAGCCGCCGCGCACGTTCAGCGCCGCGGCGATGCCGGACAGGGTGTCACCAGGCCGCACGAGCCAGGTGATGAGAGCTGGCGCCGCCACCGGGGCACCGGTGGCTGCTACCAGGATTGCTGGCGCGCTGGCCAGGGTTACCTGCGTACTGCTACTGCTACTCGCGATGCTGGTCTTCGCCTGGGCGGCATGAGCCGGGCCTCCACAGCCGGAAACGGCCAGAAGAGCCAGGATGCCCAGGGCGACCACCACGCACGCGGACGTCGTCCACTTGCGCACGATGGGGTTTCTTCCTTCCTTGGAATCAGCGCCAGACGCTGCCGGTCCGGCGCCGCGGGCACGAACCTGGGGAAGGAAGACAACTAAGCCGGGGAGACCTCCGGGAGGACGGAACGCCACAGTCCCTTGGCGCCCGCGCGCCGCCCCAGCCACAGCAGGAGCAGCACGGCAGCCGCAAGCACGCCACCGCACGCGGCACCGAGCGCACCGCCGCCGGCACCGCCAGAGCCGGCGCCGTCACCGCCGCCAGCAGGCCCGGGAATGACCGCGGGAGCACCGGGCACGGCCAGCACGGGCGCCGGGGCAGGCGCGGACGCCTGAGAGCCAGGTACCCCGCCACCGGGCAGCTGCGGTGACCGTGGCGCCTGCGCGCCGCCGCCACCGGGCCCGGAGGAACCGGCCTGCCCGGAGGAAGCACCCGCACCCGCGCTCGCGCCCGCAGCCCCCGGGCTGGCCCACGGCGAACTCGGCCCGCCGGGCCCCGCGAAGCCAGGCAGCAGCCCGGCCAGCCCGGCAGACCCCGTAGTCGGGGGCGCGAGCAGCGCCGTCACCGTACCGAGCACCGGAGCCGCCAGCTGCGTCACCGGCGCCAGCACCCCGGTCACCGTACCGAGCACGGGGCCGGTCAGGCCGGTCACCGGCGCCAGCACCGTCGTCACCGTGCCAGCCGCCGGAGCCGCCAGCCGCGTCACCGGCGCCAAGGCCCCGGCCGCCGCACCAAGCAGGGGGCCCGCCGCACCCGTAACGGGGGTCAAGGTGTTGGTCACGGTACCCAGCAGCGGCGCCGCTGTGCTGGTGACAGGAGCGACCGCCCCAGCCGCTGAGCCGACCGTCGGGCCTACCGCGCCCGTAACCTGGGACAAGGCTGCAGTCGCAGAGTCGGCGACCGGTGCCGCCAGCTGGGTAAGGGGAGCAAGCACCCCGCCCGTCGACCCGGTCGTCGGTGGCCTGCCACCGCTCGTCGGGGGCTTACCGGTCATCGCCAGCAGGGTCTGCGATCGCCCGCCCGAGTGGGCCGGGCTTGCTACCGAAGGGGGGCTACCCCCGGCAGGCGTTGCCGGCGCGACCACGGCAGCTGCCGAGCCAGTTACGGCCGAGACCGCAGCGGTGGCAGCGGATGTCGCAGTGGTCGCGCCGGATGCTGGAGCGGCGCCACCAGATAGCGGCGCGGTCGCGGCAGTGGCGACTGGCGGAGCCGCAGGCGGCGCTGCGGGTGCGCCGGAAGACGGGCCAGGAGGCGTCGCGTCAGACGGGGATGACCCAGCGGGAGCCGCCCCGGTAACCGGGGCGGTCACCGAGCTCACCGCACCAGTGACCGCGCCGACGACGGCCCCGCCGGGGCCGGTCAAGTCGCTCGACGAGGCGAGACTGCCAGCGAGCGGGTCACCCGTCGCTGGGGACGTGACCAGTGCGGGGGCGGAAGAATCATCGAAGGTCGCGGCATGAGCCTGTCGCGAGATCAGGAGCATCAGGAAAAAGATCCCGGCAGCGACGATCGCGACCTGCACAGCCCGAAGGACTATGCGGCGCGCTACGTGCTGCGTCATGCTCAGCTCCCTACCGGGAAGGCACGTTCCTAAACCTGCCGATTCCACGGTGACCTGCAACGACGGCTGTTGACAAGAAGACGCCCTGTACGGCCATCACCGTACATCACCTTGGGTGACGACGCAAGCACACCTGACCCTTCTCGCGCCCACCGGCTGGTTGTGGCAACGAGCCGGTTACAGGCGGCTGGTTGCCACAACCATCGCCCTCGTGCACGCGAGCGCCGCCCGCCAGGAGCGGGCGGCGCTACGTGCCTCACCTTTCCTCCGGTCTACGGTCCTCCGGTCTACGGCTCCAGGCTGACCGGGATCGAGTCGCTGTGGCCGTACGGCTGCTCAGTGCCGGTCCGGTCATAGATCTTCACCCAGTGCACTGACCGGAACTGCTTCAGCGTCGGCATGATCTCGCTGGCGATGGTGAACGTAGACCCGCCGCCGTTGACCGGGCCGGTCAGCAGCACCCTGGCCACTCCGTCACGGATGCCGAGGATCTTGAACCCGGTCGCGCCCGAGCTGACGAACCGCAGGTGCCGGGCCAGTTCGGCCTGGGTCGGCCCGGCGAACAGCCGCTGCATCGCGCCGAACGCCGTGGCCGGCGGAATCACCGGGCGGTACACCGGCGTCGTGTACGGTTCAATGCCGGCCGCGAACCGCTTGGTGTTCATGAAGTAGTCCCGGACCGGGACCGTCCTGCACGGCGCGCGGACATCGAGGATCACTCGCCCCAGCCGGTGCTGCGCGTAGATCTTGAACGGCGCCTTCTGCGCTACCCCCACGCCGAAGCTGAGCACCGACTCGAAGTCACCCGAGTTGACCACCTGGATGAGTTCCGGCAGCGCGTAGGTGCGCTGCGTGGCCCCGTAGGTGACGGCGCCTTTGGCGTTGTGCCCCGTGGCCGGGGCGAACCGGACCTGCAGCAAGGCGCTGCCGACCACGTTCACCTGCTTGCCGGACGCATCCCCGATCACCTTGGATACATAACGGGCGCTGTACTTAGCCGGGATACCACCATGGAACTGGAACACCAGCTCGTCGTGACCGGCATGGTGAGTGGCGCTTACCTGGGTGAGGGTGGGCACGGCATGTGCCGTCCTCGTGGCCGCACCCGCGGTTGCTGTCGTGACAGTCGTCGCGCCCAGCCCGACGAGCGCCAACGCCACCACAGCCGCACGGAATCGCAACATCTCAATCTCCTCCTCTGCTCTCCGCTTCATACGACGAACGAGTGCCGTTCGACGGCTAGAGCAGAAGATCCCGTCATCGCCGGTCTAAGGTCGCGTAAGGACAGGACGTGCGCGAAATGCCGAGCGGGCTTACGATATATCTCGTTGACGTACGCTGCTAACCTTATTATCGTACGTCGTACGATATCTAGTACACCGTACGAGAACTCAGCGGAGACGACATGAGCGAGACGCCCGCCATCGAGGCGGAGGGCCTGGTCAAGCACTACGGCAAGACCAGGGCGCTGAACGGGCTCGACCTCAAGGTTGAGCAGGGCACCGTCTACGGGCTGCTCGGCCCGAACGGGGCGGGCAAGACGACCGCCGTCCGGGTGCTCGCCACGCTGCTGCGCGCGGACGGCGGCCAGGCGCGCGTGCTCGGCCACGACGTGGCGAGCCAGGCCGCCGCCGTCCGCCGCCTTATCGGGCTGACCGGCCAGTACGCGGCCCTGGACGAGTACCTCACCGGCCGGTCCAACCTGGTCATGATCGGGCAGCTGAGCCGGCTGACCGGGCGGGCGGCCAGGCGGCGCGCGGATGAGCTGCTTGAGCAGTTCGACCTCACCGAGGCCGGGCCGCGGGCGGTCAAGACCTACTCGGGCGGCATGCGCCGCCGCCTCGACCTGGCGGCGAGCCTGATCGGTCACCCCGCGGTGCTGTTCCTTGACGAGCCCACCACGGGACTCGACCCGAGCGCCCGCGCGCTGATGTGGGACATCGTGCGCCAGCTCGTCGCGGACGGCACCACGCTGCTGCTGACCACCCAGTACCTCGACGAGGCCGACCAGCTGGCCGGCCGCATCGCCGTCATCGACGGCGGCCAGGTCATCGCCGAGGGGACCCCAGCCGACCTCAAGGCCTCCCTCGGCGGCCAGCGGCTGCTGATCACGCTGGCCGAGAAGTCCGACGCATCCGCCGCCGCGGCAGCGCTCAGCCCGTTCGCCACGCGCCCGGTCAGCCCGAACGAGGGCGGCCAGATCCTGGACATCCCCGTGGCCGCCGCCGACGGGCTGGCCACCGAGGTGATACGAGCCCTGGACGCCGCCGGGGTCAAGGTCACCGGCATCGCGGTACGCGGCGCGTCGCTCGATGACGTGTTCCTGACCCTCACCGGCCACCGGGCGGAAGAGGAATCGACGGCAGGCCTGCCGGAGGAGGTAGCGGCCAGATGACCACGACGACACTGGCCACGCGGCCGCTGACGGCGGCGGACCTGACCGCCCACCGCCGTGCGTTCACCCAGTTCCTTGGCGATGTCTGGGTGCTGACGAAGCGGTCGATCGCCAGGATCAGGCGCGAGCCGGAGACGCTGTCGGACGTGACGATCCAGCCGGTCATGTTCGTGCTGATGTTCGCCTACGTCTTCGGCGGCGCGATCGGCATCCCTGGTGGCGGCAACTACCACTCGTACCTGATCGGCGGCATGCTCGGCATGTCCCTGGCGCAGACCGCGCCGGGCACCGCGGTGGCGGTGGTGAGCGACATGGAAACGGGGCTCATCGACCGGTTCAGGTCCCTGCCGATGTCCCGGGCGGCCGTGCTGACCGCACGGACGATAGCCGACCTGCTCACACAGGTGATCGGCGCGGCCGTCGTCGCGCTCGTGGGCGTGGCGATCGGCTGGCGGGTCACCGGCGGCGTGGGCCATGCGGCGGAGGCGTTCGCGCTCGCGCTGCTGTTCGGCTACGCGTTCACCTGGGCGGGCGTCTGCCTCGGCATGGTGCTGCGCAGCGCCGAGGTAGCCCAGCAGGCCGGGTTCATCATCTTCCTGCCGCTGACCTTCATCTCCAGCGCCTTCGTGCCCACCCAGGGCATGCCGGGCTGGCTGCAGCCGGTGGCGGAGTGGAACCCGATGTCGTCACTGGCCGCCGCCTGCCGCGGGCTGTTCGGCAACCCCAACCCGGCGAGCGCCGTGCACGCCTGGCCGGCGCAGCACCCCGAGCTCGCGGTGGTCTGCTGGGCCGCGGCGATGCTGGTGGTATTCGCGCCGCTGGCCGTGCACCTGTACCGCATCAAGGCACACTGACCCCGCGTTTCACGTGAATCACTGGTGCACCAGAGGCACCCGGTCGGCAATCCGGGCAATCCTGACGTCCGCGTCGGCGAACTTCCGCGGGGTTCGACGGCCCGGTGGACAATGGTGCTAACGGAATTATTCGGCGATTGCTCACCTAGTCCACGCTTAACGACGCCGACCAAAGGGACGCGTAACGATGCGAATTAACCCCCTAGCGCGCCGGATCTACTTGGCCCCGGCGCTCGGTCTCATGCTCGTCGCGGCGATGTCAGCCTGCTCGAGCGGCTCAAGCTCCTCGTCCAATCCGGGATCATCCGCCTCAGCGGTGCCGACGGCCGCGTCAACTGCCGCGTCGACGCCGCCATCGGCACCGGGCACGCCCGCTGGCGGCACGGCGAGCGGCGCCGCGACCGGCTCATCGGGCGCCGTCACCGAGATAACGAAGAACTGGAACGCCTTCTTCAACTCCGCAACCCCGAACAGTGAGCGGGTCAAGCTGCTGCAGAACGGCTCGCAGTTCTCCTCCTCGCTCGCCGCGTTCTCGTCGAGCCCGCTCGCGGCCGCGGTGACGTCCAAGGTGGATTCCGTGGTGCTTGACTCGGCTACCAAGGCCACGGTGAAGTACAACCTCTCGGCGATGGGGACCACGGTGGCGTCCGGGGCGACGGGGTCGTCGGTCTTGCAGGACGGCACGTGGAAGGTCGGCGACGATGTCTTCTGCGGGCTGCTGACCCAGGCTAATGCCGCTGGGATGAAGATCCCGGTGCCGTCGGCATGCAGCTCGGCAAGCTGAGCGGCGTCCCTCGGGCCGCACGGACCGGCGGCGGGCGCGACCGGGCTAACTCGATCGCGCTCGCCGCGCTCTGCCTGCTGCTCTTCCTGACGTTCCTCGACAACACGATCGTCTCGGTCGGGCTCGGCGCCCTGCAGACCGACCTCCAGGCGTCCGTCGCCCAGCTGCAGTGGGTGATCGGCGGCTACGCGCTGACATTCGCCGCGATCATGCTGGCCTGCGGCATGATCGGCGACGAACTCGGCCGCAAGAAGGTCATGCTGACCGGGGCCGGCGTGTTCTGCGCCGGCTCCGTGCTCTGCGCCCTCGCGCCCAATCCCCAGACGCTCATCGCCGGCCGGGCCATCATGGGCCTGGGCGCCGCGGCGAGCGAACCTGGCACCCTATCGGTGATCAGGCAGATCTACACCGACAGCCGCGAGCGCGCCTGGGCGATCGGCATCTGGTCCGCCGTCGCCGGGCTGGCGCTCGCCCTCGGCCCGGTGGTCGGCGGCCTGCTCGTCGGCGCGTGGAGCTGGCGCGGCATCTTCTGGTTCAACCTCTTCTTCGGCCTCATCGCACTCGTCGCGACCGCGCTCACCGTGCCGGAAAGCTCCGACCCGACGGCCGCCCGCGTCGACGCGATAGGGACGGTCCTCGGTGCCGGCGCGCTCGCTGCGCTCATGTTCGCGATCATCGACTCGGAGACGGCGAGCTTTGCCGCTCCCGCGGTGATCGCGCTGCTGTGCGCGGCCGTGGTGCTCGCGGTGGCGTTCGTGCTGTGGGAGCGGCGCGCCGTCCATCCGGTGCTCGACGTCAGGCTCTTCCGGCTGCCGCACTTCACCGTGCCGAACATCGTCGCGTTCTGCACCTACCTGGCGACGTTCGCCATTTTCTTCTTCACCGCCCTGTACCTGGTGGAGGTGCCGAGCGATTCCGGTTACAAGGTCGCCCTGGTGTTCGCGCCGATGACCGTCCTGATGATCATCGGGTCGCTGATCGCCGGCTACTGGACGGGGCGAACCGGTCCGCGCTGGCCGATCACCATCGGCTGCGCGGCATTCGCGGCGGGCCTGCTCATCGCGAGCCCGCAGGTCACCCAGCACCCTCACTACCTCGCGCTGTCGCTGGCCCTCGCCCTGGCGGGCATCGGCATCGGCATAACCGTCGTCCCGGTCACGTCGGCCGTGCTCGACGCCGTGCCACCGGAGCGGTCCGGCATGGCCGCCTCCGCCGCCAACACCAGCCGGGAGATCGGCGCGGTGGCTGGCGCTTCCATCCTCGGCGCCCTCGTCTTCTCCCGCCTTAACTCAACTCTCACCAGCCATATCGACGCGCTGCACCTCTCGGCGAGCGATAAGGCCGCGGTCACGGCGTTCAAGCCGCTCATCATCAAGGTCATCGAGACCGGCCAGATCGACGTCTACCTCGGCAAGTACCAAAGCCAGGGCGGGCTGATCGCCCAGGTCGAGAACGCCGCCTACGCCGCCTTCGGCGACGGCCTGCACGCGGCGTTCTACCTGTCGGCCGGGCTGGTCATCGTCGCTGGCCTGCTCGCCGCCTTCAGCCTCGGCGGGCAACCAGCCCGCGAAGAGCGTCCCCAGGAGTTGCCGATCGCTCCTTAGACTGGAAAACGCGGCCGGTGCGTGCCACGCGTGTAGTCACCCTTGTCGGGGGGCCACTGAGCCTTTGCCCGAGATCGACACACGGCGGTGGCCCGCCGGCCGTTTTCGTCTCACTCCGCGCGGGGCGCCCGCAGTACCGTCAGTGAGCGGGGCCTGGCAACGGCCGTGTCGCCCGCGTGCAGCGGGAAGACGCGGGCGGCGGAGACGGCCGGATCGTAAGTGTCCAGCTCCACGAACCACGTCTGCGCCACCTTGCGGGCCGGCGGGATGGTGAAGGTTACCGGCTCCCAGTAGGCGTTAACCAGGATGAGGAAGTCGTCGTCGAGCAGCGGCGTGCCGTCATCCGCCTTGTCGGGCGCGTCGGTTCCGTCCAGGTAGACCGCGACGGCGTGCATCCGCGGGTCGCCCCACTCGGGCAGCGTCATCAGGTGACCCGAGCAGGAGTACCAGCCGAGTTCCGCCGCGTCGGCACCGGTGAGGAACCGGCGGCGGCGGAAGACCGGGTGCGTTTGGCGGAGCGCGATCACCCGCTTGGCGAAGTCCCGCAAGCCCGCATCGGCGCCCGCCCAGTCGAACCAGGAGATCTCGTTGTCCTGGCAGTAGGCATTGTTGTTGCCACCCTGGGTCCGGCCCATCTCATCGCCACCGAGCAGCAGCGGGACACCGAAGGACAGGAGCAGCGTGGCCAGCATCGCCCGTGACTGGCGCGCGCGGAGGGCATTGATGCCCGGATCATCGGTCGGGCCTTCCGCACCGCAGTTCCAGGAACGGTTGTCGTCGGTACCGTCCTGGTTGTCCTCTCCGTTCGCCTCATTGTGCTTCGCGTTGTACGAGACTAGGTCGCGGAGGGTGAAGCCGTCGTGCACCGCGATCAGGTTGACGGAAGCGGTCGGGCGACGCCGGTCGCTGCCGTACAGGTCGGACGAGCCGGAGAACCTCGTGGCGAATTCCGCGACACCGACATCGTGGCTGCGCCAGAAGTCCCGCATCGAGTCCCGGTACCGGCCGTTCCATTCGCGCCACTGCCCGGGGAACCGGCCCAGGTCGTAGCTGTCCGCCTGCCCGACGTCCCAGGGCTCGGCGATCAGCTTGATGCCGCCGATGACCGGGTCCTGCGCGACCAGGTCGAAGAACGCCGAGAGCTGGTCGAAGCGGTTGTCCCCCTCGCGGCCGAGCGTGGCCGCGAGGTCGAACCTGAAACCGTCGACGTGCATCTCCGACACCCAGTACCGCAGGCTGTCCATGATCAGCCGGAGCGCGTACGGGTTACCCGCGTCCAGCGAGTTCCCGGTCCCGGTGGTGTCGTAGTACTCGCTCGCGTCGGACGACATCAGCCGGTAGTACATGCCGTTGTCCAGGCCGCGGAAGCTGAGCGTCGGGCCGTCGGCGCCGCCCTCGGCGGTGTGGTTGTACACGACGTCGAGGATGACCTCGATGCCCGCCCGGTGCAGCGCCTTGACCATGTCCTTGAACTCGCTGACCTGGCCGTCGGCCCCCTGTCCGGCGCGGACCGCCGCCGAGTACCCCTGGTGCGGCGCGAAGAAGCCGATCGTGTTGTAGCCCCAGTAGTTGGTCAGCCCGCGCGCGGCGAGGAACGGCTCCGTGACGCTTTCATGCACCGGCAGCAGTTCCACCGCGGTGACGCCGAGATCGCGCAGGTAGTTCGTCGCCACCTCGTGCGCGAGGCCCGCGTAGGTGCCGCGCAACTCGGGCGGGATGTCCGGGTGACGCATGGTGAAGCCCTTGACGTGGACCTCGTAAAGCACCGAATCCGCCGACCGGCGGCGGAGTTGCGTATCGCCCTCCCAGTCGTAACCGGACCCGTCGGTTACCAGGGACCGGGGCACGTAGGGAGCGGAGTCGGCCTGGCTCGGCCTGGCCGGGTCGTCCGGCTGATGGCCGAGCAGCGCCTGATGATGGGTCACCGAGCCGACGATCGCGCGGGCGTAAGGGTCGAGGAGGAGCTTGCGGGGGTTGCAGCGCAGTCCCTGCGCGGGCTCGAACGGCCCTTGTACCCGGTAGCCGTAGGCCTGCCCCGGCTGGATGCCGGGGACGAAGCCGTGCCATACCCCGGCGTCGTACTCGCCGAGGTCGTACCTGGTCTCGTGACCTTCCCCGTCGAAGAGGCAGACGGCAACCGACTCCGCGACGGTCGAGGCGACGGCGAAGTTCACCCCGCCGTCGCGCGGGGTCGCGCCAAGGTGCGTGCGGTCGCCGGGCATGGCCTTGGGCGTGGCCGACGGCTCGGCCGGCGTGCCGCCTGTTCCTGTCACGCGTCGTTCCCCGGGTAGAGCAGGTCATGGATCAGGTCCACGGTCTCCGGCACCGCGCCGTGGCGGCGGCGGATCACGTCCGCGATCAGCCCGGTCCACCCGGTCTGGTGGCTCGCGCCGAGGCCGGCCCCGTTGTCGCCGTGGAAGTACTCGTTGAAGTAGATGTTGTCCCGCCACCTGGGGTCGTGCTGCAGCTTGTCCACCCAGCCGTAGCAGGGCCGCCGGCCGTCGCCGTCGCGCGTGAAGATCGAGATGAGCCGCCCCCTGAGGTCATCCGCGATCTCGGCGAGGGTGAGCTTGTTTCCAGACCCGGTCGGGTACTCCACGGTGAGGTCGTCGCCGAAGAAGTTGTAGTACTTGAGCAGGCAGCTGACCACCAGGTAGTTCAGCGGGAACCAGACCGGCCCGCGCCAGTTGGAGTTGCCGCCGAACATGCCCGTGGTCGACTCGGCGGGCTCGTAGTCGATCGTGGCGGTCGTGCCGTCCAGGTGCAGCACGTAAGGCTCCTCCTTGTGCACCGCGCTCAGGCTGCGCAGGCCGTACGGCGACAGGAACTTGGCCTCATCGAAGAGGGAGGCGAACAGCGGCTGCAGCCGGTCGACCCCGACCACGCTGAGCAGCAGCCGCTCGCCGTGTTCTTCCACCTCGCTGTGGTTGGGCCGGACGAGGTCCTTTTCCCGGCGGGACTCGGGAAGGGCGAGGCCGTGCCGGTCAAGGAAGGCCGAGAACCCCTTGCCGAACTTCAGCGCGTTCATGATCATCCGCTCGTCGATCACGCCGACCGCGAGCAGCGGGATCATGCCCACCATGGACCGCGCCTTGACCGGGATGACCGCCCCGCTCCTCAGGCACAGGTGGTCGTAGAACATCCCGTCCGCCTCATCCCACATTCCCTGCGCCGCGAGCGCGTCGGCGATGCCCGCGTAGTGCTCGAGGAACTTCAGCACCAGGTCGGCCCCGTGCCGGCGGCCGTTGCGCCACAGCACGAGGGCGATGCGGCACATCGACAGCGCGTAGAACGCCATCCACCCGGTCGCGTCGGACTGCTCGAGTACGGTTCCCTCCGGCAGGTGGGAGCGGTCGATCGGCCCGATGTTGTCGAGGCCGAGGAAGCCGCCCTCGAACAGGTTGTTGCCGAAGGCGTCCTCCCTGTTCACCCACCAGGTGAAGTTGACCAGCAGCTTGTCGAAGATCCGGGCGAGGAAGTCGAGGTCCTTGCCGCCGTCGAGCGCGAACACCTCGAGCGCCGCCCACGCCTGCACCGGCGGGTTCACGTCGCTGAAGTCCCACTCGTAGGCGGGCAGCGCTCCGTTCGGATGCTGGAACCACTCCCGGCACAGCACCACGAGCTGGTACTTGGCGAACCCGGGGTCGACGTGGGCCAGGGATACGCAGTGGAAGGCCAGGTCCCAGGCGGCGAACCACGGGTACTCCCACTTGTCCGGCATCGACATGATGTCGAAGGCGTCGAAGTTCCGCCAGCGCCCGTTGCGGTTGAGCTCACGCTCCGGTGGCGGCGCCGGCTGCGCCGGGTCGCCGTCCAGCCAGCTACCCACGTTGTAGTGGTAGAACTGCTTGGACCAGAGCATCCCGGCGAACGCCTGCCGCATCACGCTGGCCTCGTCGGCGCTGGCTCCCGCGGGTGTCAGCGCCCGGTAGAACTCGTCCGCCTCGGCCTTGCGCTTGCCGAGCACCAGGTCAAAGGCTTGCCCGAACGCAGGCGTGGTTCCACTGGAAGCCCGCGGTCGGAGCCTCAGCCGGACGGTGGCCGTCTCCCGCGGCCGCACCGTCAGCGTGTACCAGAACGCGCACTTGGTGCCCGCCTGCTCCGGGTTCACCGTGGCGGCGCCGCTGACCACGTGGTCGTTGATGCCGTCCTTGGGGTACCGGGTGACCGCGGCGGAGCCGAAGAGCAGCGGGTTGTTGCTCTCGTTCTCGCAGAACAGCGGCGTGGGCGCGGTCCCGTCCGACGCGGTGCCCGCGAGCAGCTCCAGGGAGCCGAGGAAGGGATGCTCGACATCCACGGTGCTCGCCGCACCGCCCGCGCCTTTCCCGGCCGCGATCCGCAGCGCGGGCATCGCCGACCCGTCCCAGGACCAGGTGTTGCGGAACCACGCGGTCGGCAGCACGTGAATCGTGTCCGTTTCCTCGCCGGCGTTCGTCACGCTGATCTCGGCCAGCAGGTCAGCCGCGTCGTCACTCTTGGCGTACGTGACCTCGGTGACCCAGTACCGGTCCTGGTCGAAGACGCCGGTGTCGAGGATCTCGTACTCCGGGGCGCGCCGGTCCCTGCGCGCGCTCTCCGCCCTCAGCGCGTCGTAGGGGAAGTGGCCTTGCGGGTAGTGATAGCGCCAGGTATTCCAGGCGTGGCTCGGCACGGCATCGGTGTACCACCAGTGCTCCTTGACGTCCTCGCCGTGGTTGCCCTCCGGCCCGGTGAGGCCGAACAGCCGTTCCTTGAGGAAGGCGTCCCTGCCGTTCCACAGCGCGAGGCCGATGCACAGGTTCTGGTGGACGTCGCTGAACCCGGCGAGGCCGTCCTCACCCCACCGGTAGGCGCGGGACCGGGCATGGTCGAACGGCAGGTACTGCCACGCGTCGCCGTCCTCGCTGTAGTCCTCGCGGACCGTACCCCACTGCCGCTCGCTGACGTAGGGTCCCCAGGTGTACCACGGGCCGCTCTGCTTCAGCCCGTCCTCAAGCCGCCCGAATCCGGCGACCCGATCCCCTTCGGTGGTCATGCGGAAACCGTATCGCCCCCGTCCAAGACAGACAGGGGCGACGACGTGAACAGCTAAGCGGATCAGGTGGCGATGTCGGGATACGGCATCTCGAAGTGCTTGAGCATCTGGGCGTAGTAGAGCTGGTAGCCCAGGGGTTCCTCGTAGTCGCGCTCGAACATGGCGATGCACAGGGTCAGCGTCAGGAACGGGTGCGCGCCGAGTTCGAACAGCTTCGGCACGTCGTGGGTGGCGAGGGCCTCCCGCTCGACGTCGTCGAACTTCAGCCAGGTCGACTTCTCGGCGGTGGTCACGTTGAGGATGACGTTGGCCCGCTCGGCCTCCCACCACTCGACGGTGCCCCGCGGGTCCTCCCGGTACCGCTCGACCAGCTCGGGGTCCCGGTCGACGGTGTAGAGGAACTTGTCAAGCAGGTACTTGCTCATCAGGCCGCGCCCCCCTTCGGGTACCAGGTGAAGTAGGCCTCCATGGTGTGGAAGAGGTCGAGGGTGTCGACGTAGTCGGCCTTCTCGCCTGCGCCGGCGACGCCCATCATCAGCATGAAGTCGAGGAAGCCGTGCGTGGCGTTGCCCGGCTCCCACAGCGACTCAAGCGACACCTCGCCCAGCGCCTTCTCGATGTCGCCGGAGGAGATCCACTCCACTGCCTTGCGGTCGAACTCCGGGTCGGGGCCGTGCGGGCCGAACTGGCGCGGGCCGCCGAGCTCAAGGGACAGGTGGCCGGTACCGATGATCGCGACCCGCAGGTCCTGCGGCCAGGCCTCGACGACCTCGCGGATCATCTGGCCCAGCTGCACGTACCGCTTCGGCTGGGGCAGCGGCGGGGCGAAGATGTTCGTGTAGACCGGCACGATCGGCAGGTCGCACTCTGGCCGCAGCGTGATCATCGGGCAGGTGACGCTGTGGTCGATGCGCAGCTCGTTGCTGAACGCGAGGTCGAACCCGGCGTCGAGGCCGCTGCGCAGGATGTGCGCCGAGAGGTTCTCATCGCCCTTGAAGAACAGCCGCGGCAGCCCGAACTCGCGCTCCTCGTTGTACCAGTTGGCGTCGTAGAACGGCGCCTTGCCGACGAGGAACTGCGGCATGTTGTCCAGCCAGATCTGGTGGAAATGGTCGCTGCCCACGAGCACCAGCACGTCGGGGTTGGCCCGGGTGAGGGTCTCGCGGAACGAGGTGATCTTGGCGACCCACTCATCCGCGAACGGCGGGCGGTCCGCCCCGGTCGACGTGGAAGCGCGGTAGTAGAACGGGTGGTGGGTCGAGGCGATAACCGCTGCGATGGTCGCCATGGCGGCTCCCTTGCCGTGAGTCTGCTAAATCGGCCTGTTGCACATTTGTCGTGAGGCGCTCTGCGCCTCACGTCGGGGGGTACGGGGGGTCGTCCCCCCCGGAAGATGGTCTCATTCGGGCCCGATATGATGGCGGTTTTTGCCATCGGGCCCGAATGAGACGGCGTTCCTGTCGACGTGCATGTAGATGTCGTTCGCAACCGGCGTGCGCTGCTCCTCGGCTAGCTGGCCGAGGAGCCCGCCGGTCCGCGCGAGCAGCGCGAAGCCGCGCAGCAGGGCGAGCGGCAGGCCGAGGTCGGCGAGCACCGCGCCGCAGACGCCCGCGCCGTTGAGCGGCAGCGTCCGGCCGAGCACCTGCGGGTGCACCCGGCCGATCGCCTCGAACAGCCGCAGGTGCGGGCCGTGCACGCCTTCTTCCGTCGCGATCTGGATGAGCCGCGGGGTGCGCGGGTCGCGGACCTTGTGCACCGGGTGACCGAGACCGGGCACGAACTTCCGCGCGGCGCGCGCCTTCGTCACGGCATCCAGGGCCAGCGCATCGAAGCCTGCGTCGTCCTCGGGTGCCTGTCCCGCCTCGGCGAGCACCGCGGCGAGGTACTGGCCGCAGTCCTCGGTGACCCCGAGGAAGCGAGAGCCGCCGCCGAGCAGGCCGGCCGCGATCGCCCCCTGGAGCGAGTCGGGCGCCGACAGGTAGGTGAGCCGGGCGGCGATCGCGGTCGGGGTGAAGCCATGGTCGGCGAGCGCGACGAGCACAGACTCGAAAACGCGCACCTCAGACTGGGTCGGGCGACGCTGCGTCACCATCCACAGCACTAGCTCGCCGAACCCGACCTTGCCCATCAGATCGTCCGCCAGGTCCTGGCCGAGCAGGGTGATGTGGTCGGCATCCGAGGTGCCGAGCGAGGTCGGGTACTCGTGCTCAGTCACGCTTATGCCTCCCTCAACCAGGCCCGTATCTCGTCACCCTGCTCGTCGAGCTCGGGCGGGGCGAGCGGGTACCTGGCGGGCGTCTTGGAGAAGGTGACCGGGTGGCGCAGCACCGGCCGTGACTTCTCCCCGGTCCCGGCGGTGACGACCGGCTCGAGGCCGATCTTCTCCGCGAACGCGATGCCCTTGTCCACGGTGTTAATCGGTCCGCACGGGACGCCGACCGCGATCAGCGCGTCGAACCACTCGGCCGCCGACTTGGCCGCGAGCTTCTTCGCGAGCAGCGGCCGCAGCAGCTCGCGGTTGGCGGTCCGCCCCGGGTTGCTGGCGAACCGCGGGTCGTCGGGCAGTTCCGGCGCGCCGAGCACGTCGCACAGCTTGCGGAACTGGGCGTCGTTGCCCGCCGTGACGATCAGGTCGCCGTCGCCGGTGGGCAGCGGCTCGTACGGGAAGAGGCTGGGGTGCGAGTTTCCCATGCGGAACGGGACCACGCCGCCCGCCACGTACGCGCTGGTCTGGTTCACCATCCCGGACATGGCCGACGCCATGAGGGACGCGTCGAGGTGCTGGCCCTCGCCGGTCAGGTTCCTGTGGTTGAGCGCGGCGAGGATCGCGATCGTGGTGTGCAGGCCGGCCATCACGTCGAAGGCGGAGATGCCGGCCCGGTACGGCGGTCCCTCCGGGTCACCGGTGAGGGACATGAGCCCGGACATCGCCTGGACCATGAGGTCGTAACCGGGCAGGTCCTTGCCGCCGCCGCTGCCGAACCCGCTGATCGAGGCGTAGATGACCGACGGGTTCGCCGCGCTCACCGCGTCGTAGTCGAGGCCGAACCTGGTCAGCCCGCCCGGCTTGAAGTTCTGCACGAGCACGTCCGCGCGGCGGGCTAGCTCCTGCGCGAGCGCGCGGTCGTCGTCGACCTTGAGGTCGAGCGCGACCGACCGCTTGTTCCTGTTGATCGCGAGGAAGTAGGTCGAGGTGCCGTCCTCGGTAACCGGCGGCATCCAGGTCCGCGTGTCATCGCCAGCGGGGGATTCCACCTTGATCACGTCCGCGCCCAGGTCGGCGAGGAGCATCGTGCAGTAGGGGCCGGCCAGGACCCGGGAGAAGTCGGCGACGAGCAGTCCGGTGAGCGGACCAGGTCGATCAGCATTTGTCATGCTGTGCTGCTTCCCGCGCGCTTGCCATCCAAGTGCTCGCTCATGGCGACCTTTCCATCCGGCCCGCTGTCCGCATAACGGACATCTGTCCGTCTGCCGAGTATCTTTGGCAGCGCCGACCGCTGTCAAGACGGCTCGTCGGCAGACACAGCACCGCTACCAGCAGCACTGCCTGCCACAACCGTAACCTGAGGCGTGCCTTGGCATGCGGCCCAGTCGGCGCTGATTGACCCGGCCGCCTGGAGCAGCAGCGGCAGGTGCGTACCGGTGAGCACGTCGAGCGGCGTCTCCGCGGCGTGGGCGTTGACGTTAAGCGCGGCGATCACCCGGCCGTCACCGTCCCGCAGCGGGACCGCCACCGAGCGGATGCCGGGGGCGAGCTGCTCGTCGGTAAGCGCCCAGCCGCGCGCTCGCACCTCGCGCAGGGTCGCGGCGCGCTCGGCGGCGTCCGGCTGCCACCGCGGGGTGATGCCGGACCTGGACGGCTCGGCAAGCACTCGTTCCGCCTCCGCCGGGGGCAGCGCGGCGAGCAGCACCTTGCCAAGCGAGGTTTGCATCGCCGGGAACCTGGTGCCGATCGTCACCGACAGCGTCACGATCTTGGGCACCGCGACCCGGGCCACGTAGACGATGTCCGATCCGTCGAGTTGCGCGATCGACGTGGACTCCCTGGTGCGCGTGACGAGCGACTCCATGTGCGGCCGGGCGATCTCCCACAGGCCGCGGGAGAGCACGTACGACATGCCGAGGTCGAGCACCCGGGGGGTGAGCTCGTACCCGCCGGACGACAGGCCAGGTCCCTGGCCGAACGCCGGCTGCCCGCCAACCTGCCTGACATAGCCGAGCTGCTCGAGCGTCAGCAGGATGCGGCGGGCCGTCGGCCGCGGCAGCGCGCTCGCAGTCGCCACGCTGGCCAGGGACATGACCGGCTGGCCCGGCCTGAAGGCACGGATCACGTCGAGGCCGCGCGCGATCGCCTCGATGAAATCCGGGCTGTCATCCCGACGAGCCACCTTCGCCTCCCCAGCCAGCCGCCGTTGTCGACGTCCCCCGCACTCTAGCGCTTTACCGGCCCGCTGTCCGTAGTGCGGACAGCGCAACGTTGTCGATTGGACGAACCGGGCAGTTCAGGGCACTTGACAGCGCGCCTGGAAAGGGACAGTGTTCCGATGGAGTTTCTGGTGACCGACTAACGGACGATCGTCCGTGCTCTCCGCTCGCATGAGCGCCTCACTGTGGAGGTTTCCCATGACTGCACCGCAGCCGGGCCAGCCGGTTGTCTTCCGGAACGCGACCGTGCTGACGATGGACGACGCGCACACGGTCCTCGACAACGCCGACGTGCTGGTCTCCGGCGAGCGTATCGCCGCGGTCGGCCACAACCTTGAGGTACCGGACGGCACCGCGGAGATCGACGCGGCCGGCGGGATCGTCATGCCGGGCATGGTCGACACGCACCGGCACATGTGGCAGACGGCCATGCGCGGCTACGGCGCCGACTGGACCCTCACCCAGTACTTCGTCTATTACTACCTGCAGTGGGGCAAGATCTTCCGTCCCGAGGACTACTACGCGGGCAACCTGCTCTCCGCCATCGAAGCGGTCGACGCCGGCGTGACCACCAGCGTGGACTGGTCGCACGGCCTGCGGACCACCGAGCACGCCGACGCGGCGGTGGACGCGCTCGAGTCGGTCCCCGGCCGGTTCGTCCTCGGCTACGGCAACATCTTCGCGGGCGCGTGGGAGTGGGCGACGACGCCGGAGTTCCGCGACTTCTACACCCGCCGGATCGACGGCAAGGGCGACATGCTCGGCTTCCAGCTCGCCTTCGACCTGCCCGGCATCGAGGGCTTCCCGGAGAAGGCGGCCTTCGACGTTGCCCGCGACCTGGGCGTGAACGTCACCACCCACGCCGGCGTCTGGAAGGTCACCAGCGACGTCGGCATCGACCAGATGTACGACGGCGGCTACATGACCCCGGGCACCGTCTACGTGCACGCGGCGTCGCTGTCCCCGGACTCGTACCACAAGATCGCCGCGACTGGCGGGTTCGCCTCCGTCTCCACGGAGTCCGAGTGCAACGCGGGCCAGGGCTACTCACCGACCTGGCGGCTGCGCAAGTACGGCATCCCGGTCTCGCTGTCCAACGACACCAGCGTCTGGTGGTCCGCCGACATGTTCGCCGCGATGCGGGCCACGCTTAACGCCGACCGCGCCAAGACGCACGAGGAGGCGCACGAGCGGGATGAGACCCTCACCAACCACTTCCTGCGCGCCGAGGACGTGGTGGACTACGCCACCCGGGGCGGCGCGAAGGCCCTCGGCCTCGACTCGTCGATCGGCAGCATCGAGGCCGGCAAGAAGGCCGACCTGGTGCTGATCAAGAACGACAACTCGCCGGTCAGCTTCCCGGTGCTGCACCCCTACGGCCACGTGGTCTACCAGGCCGGGCGCGGCGAGGTGCACACCGTGCTCGTCAACGGCAAGGTCGTCAAGCACGATCACAAGCTGGTCGGTATCGACCTGGCCGCGGCGAAGGCCGCGATCGGTTCGACCATCGAGTACCTCAAGGCCGAGCACGGCGCGGAGGAGTGGGAGAAGGGCATGCACCCGGAGATCCCGCAGCACGAGACCCTCAACAACCCGTACACCTACCGGGACGACGTCTCCGCCTGGAAGGAATCCGACGCGGTCTTCACCGAGGACCAGGCCGAGTAACCTGAGCCCTCGCCTCGTAACCTAACCCGTTGCCTCCCCCGTGTCCCGTTGGGCCGGCTATAGCCGGCCCAACGGGACACGGGCGTTCTTGGGCAACGGTCGCGGACAGGCGAAGCATGCCCCCGTTCGGGCTCTGCTTGTTCTTGGATCTTGACTTACTTGTCGCCCCAGATCTCCTCAGCGACCTCCACGATGAGGCGGAGCTTGTCCCACTGCTGCTGCTCGGTGAGGTCGTTGCCCTCGCTCGTGGAGGAGAAGCCGCACTGCGCGGACAGGCAGAGCTGGTCGATGTCGGCGTACCTGGCCGCCTCCTCGATGCGCCGCTTGATGAAGTCCTTGGACTCGAGCGCGCCGTTCTTGCTCGTGACGACGCCGAGCACCACCCGCTTCCCCTTGGGCAGGTAACGGAGCGGCTCGAACCCGCCGGAGCGCTCGTCGTCCCACTCGCAGAAGAAGCCGTCCACGTCGAGCTTGTTGAACAGGGTGTCGGCCACGAAGTCGTAGCCGCCCTCGGCGGCCCACATGCTCTGGTTGTTGCCGCGGCACATGTGCGTGGTGACCGTCAGGTCGGCCGGACGGTTCGCCAGGGCCTTGTTGATCGTGGCGATGTAGGTCTCGTGCTGGTGCAGCGGGTCGCCGCCGATGCTCCTGACGTGCTCGCGCTGCACCGGGTCGTTGACGTAGGCGAGGCTCGTGTCGTCAAGCTGCAGGTAACGGCAGCCGAGGTCGTGCAGCCCCTTGAGCTCCTTGGCGTAGGCCGCCGCAAGGTCATCCCAGAACTGCGCGAGGTCGGGGTAAACGGCCTCGTCGATCGCCGACCGGCCGCCGCGGTAGTGCACCATGGACGGCGACGGGATGGTCAGCTTAGGGGTCTGGCCCGCCGCCGCGTTGTCCCGCACGAAGGTGAAGGCGTCCGCGAATATCGTCTCGGGCAGCGAGATCGGCGCGGTCACGTGCGCCGACGGCGGGGCCCACTCGAAGTTCTTGTCCTTGTTGTGGAACGCCACCTTGATGGTCTCGTCCTGGACCTTGGTAATGCCGCCGAGCTGGTAGATGAAGTCCATGTGCCATGACTGGCGCCGCATTTCACCGTCGGTCGCTGACTTGAGGCCGACCTCGCCCTGCATGCGGATGGCGTCGCGGATCGCCGCGTCCTCCACCTGCGCGAGCTGCTCCGCGCTGAGCTCGCCCTTCGCGAACTGGTCGCGGGCCTGGAGCACCTCCTTGGGGCGAAGGAGGCTGCCGACGTGATCGGCGCGGAAGGGCGGACGGGCGTTGTCGGCCATGCGGGCTGGCTCCTTCTGGGACTCTTCGGGTTAACGGGTCAATCGTATGGAACTGTGACCGAGCCATGGTCAGCAACCCCTGAATTCGTGCTATTGCCATATATAGACGAACGATATATACCTGCCTTATGACTATCCGTCCGATGCAAGAGGCGACGTTCATGATCCTCACCGCGCTGGCCGGTGGCGCCCAGCACGGCTACGGGATCGTCGGCGAGGTCACCGACATCTCCGGGGGCCGGGTCCGGCTACGGGCGGGCACCCTGTACACGGCCCTGGACCGGCTCAAGTCGGACGGGCTGATCGACGTGGACCGGGAAGAGATCGTGGACAACCGCCTGCGGCGCTACTACCGGCTCACTCCTGAGGGCGGTCGCCGCCTGGCCGCCGAGGCGGCCAGGCTGCAGGCGAACGCGCGGGCGGCGATGAAGCGGCTCGACCCTGGGCTAGGGGTGATCTAAATGGCTGACTGGTCTCCCACCGGGGGCCCGTTCTCCATCTCGGACCGGGCGTCGGCGTCGGCACAGCTCGAGCGCGCCTACCGACGGCTTGTCAGCTGCTACCCGCGGTCATTGCGGCGCGACCGTCAGCGCCGAGCTGACCGCGGACGTTGTGATGACGCTGCTCGCGATCGCGGGCTGGCTCGTGTTCGCCCGGGCCAACGGCAAGGGCTTTGCCTACGGCCGGCCCCTCGCGATCCTCGCGTGCGCCGCTTACACGGTGGTCACGGCTACGGGCCTGGTCAGGGGCGATATGACGTACGCGCCCGCGCTCGCGATCGCCTCCTGCGCCGTGGCGGCCATCGGCATCGCCACCGTCGCCCTGCTCGTCATGAAGCAGTCCTGGCCTTACTACGCGCGCCACGTGGTAAAGCACACCGTGTGACCCGTATCGGAGAGTCGTGCCGGACTGGGCGCATTCTCAGTAAGGTCTACGTATTCGGCCGGCGGGCCGGCGAGTGAGATCAACTGGGACCTCCTTCCGGACAACTCCGGCGAGCGTCTTGGCCAGCAGACTCCGGACGCCTTCATCCTCCTTGAGGAGCTGGTGATCGAGGCGGTGCAACTCCTGCAGACCGCCGGCCTGGTGATGGAGCGGAGGGGCCTCGCCACTACCCGGCGCGGGAGACAGGCGCTGGCCGGCGGCACAGTAGGGCAGATCCTCGGTCAGGTATACGCGCGGCACGCCTGATCCGGGCGCATGACTCCG
The DNA here is from genome assembly GCA_036391275.1 of Trebonia sp. Lineage (GTDB taxonomy): Bacteria > Actinomycetota > Actinomycetes > Streptosporangiales > Streptosporangiaceae > Trebonia. The sequence continues at coordinate 43,605 of DASWAE010000161.1, read as the reverse complement.
AGCGCCTTAGCCGATCACGTAGCGGCGGGCGAGAGGGTGCCCTTGATCGGCGTCCGCCAGCGAGGCAATTCCGGGCGGGGGCGACGGACCGGCGTGGCTTCGGCCGCTTGGCACGGACCGCGATCGGCCTGCGGGAGCCGTCTGGGCGGGTCGGCCGGTGTCAGGCTCCCGGACGCCTCACCACCTGAGCCTGGCGGCAGACCCTGCGCGGACTGCCTAGCAGCGCGCTCTTCAAGCCATGCGTGGAGCAGCAGAAGCCAGCCTGTCGCCACGCCCGCGAGCAAGACGAACATGAACACTATGACCGGTAGTTCAAAAGGCGACCCGTCCGGCATCGGTGGCACTGCGGCTATCAGGCCCGGGTACGCAAGGGTCGCGCAGGAAAGCGCCGTGACTGCTTTCCTTTTCTTCTTCGCCGGTTTCCTGGCGGGCCCCGGCGGCCGGACTCTGGAAAGCTGGGCGGAGGGGATGTCAGAAGTGAGGGCGGCCAAGTCTGCGTAGGTTCGTGCTGCAAGCGCCCGGCCTACCCGCAGGTCGAACTCGTCCCTGTCCAGCCGTCCCTGCACGAACGCGGCCTTGAGCTGCTCGACCACTTGCTCCCGGTCAGCGTGCGAGACCCGCAGGCGACCTGGGCCGCCTGCGCCTGCCGCCATCTCGTCACCTGGCTCTACCATCCCCTTGGACCTCCCCCGAACACGATGCACGGAAAGCGTAGCGCTGCTGCCTGCTGATGACCATCCTCAGCTCCCAGCGTGGCTGCGGGGAGGACACAAGGCCCCTCCCCGCAGCTTCGACGGCGATTCGCCTTCATCTGGCCTGTTTCAGCGACGAAGCATCCGGGAGCCGGAGATCGCGACGAGGATGGTGGCGAGGGCGACAAGGCTGACGAGCACGGCGACGGTGGGCCAGCCGCTGAGCGCGGCTGCGGTGAGTAGCGGGGGGATGGTCATGCCGGCGTAGACGATGAGGAAGATGCCGGCGAGCGCTTCGCCGCGACGCTGCGCATCCGCGACCGCGGCGACGGTGCCCAGGGCGGCTCGGAACAGGATGCCGATCCCCGCGCCCGCGACCCCGCCGCCGATGAGGAAGAGCGGAAGTGAGGCGACGATGGCGGCAACGCCGATGCTCACGAGCTCGAGCCCGAGCCCGAGCCCGAGCGCGGCGAGCGCGATGGCGAGCCGCTACCTGCAATCGGCTGATGGGCCCGTGAGAGGGTGAATTGTCGTTGCACCACGCAGCGTGACTCAAGCCCTGCGACCGTCGGGCCCGTCATGATGGCTCGCGTGTCCACGTGCAGGGCCCGTAGATGTAGAAACCGTAGACGCCGGACAGGTTTACCGTCCAGGGCCGTCAAAGTAGATAGGCCCGGGGGGTTGCTGGACCTGTTGGCGGTGCTGATCACGGTGAAACGGCAAAGGCCACCGCTGAGGTGGCCGTCGCCGGCGGTGTGCCAGATGCCCGACTTGATATCGAGGCCGACCACGTACATGCCATCGGCGCGGATGGTGTTGGCCTTAAGCTCACCTATCTCGGCGGCGATGGCCTGGCTCTTTCGGTTCAGCGTCGCGGCCTCCCGGTTCAGCGCCGCGTTGCGGGCGGCATAATTCTTCTGTGCCGCTGCCTGCGCGGCGCTCACGGCGTTCGCAGCCCTGGCGTCCGCCACGACAATTTCGCGCGCCCGGCCGAGATGGACGTCGCCGGGACGGCCTACGCCAACGCCGGGTGCGTGTGCGCCGACGAACTCGGCGCCCCGCTGCACCCGGAGCGGTACTCCGACGAGTTCGCCCGTCTGTGCCGCGAGACGGGCCTGCCGAAGATCCGCCTCCATGACACCCGCGCGACGATGAACGGCATCCTGGAGCGGGCCGGGTCGCCGAGTCGCTGCGGGCCGCGCGGCTCGGCCACGGCATCGCCGGCGAACCGCCGGTCCTGGTCTGCGCTCCCGGGCGGGCTACAACTCCAGATAGAAGCCCTGGCCTGCGAAAACACTGGCGCGCTCGGAGGGACTCGAACCCCCAACCTTTTGATCCGTAGATTCCCGTACCAGCGTCCGGCGTCGTTCAGATCGGTCCGTAACCTCGGCTACGTCGCTTCGCGTTGTCCATGCAAGTCCGGCCCGCGACGAGGTTGTCCGTCCCCGTGGCTCCGCCGTTGACCAGCCGTCCGGGCACGCAACGGGCACGATGCCCGAGAGCTGTGCAACGCTTAACATCCTCGGCGCACTGTGCTCGTTGTCGCCCTGGTGGTCGTCGTCTCCGGTCAGGGGATCGCGCTTCTGTCGGACGGGTTCTGTCAAGTGTGGCCGTAGGCCATCCCGAAGGGACGCGAAGCGCTCTTGACAGGTTCCGGGAGACACCCATCGTTGACCGGAGGGTGAGGGGTGATGTCCCCCTCACCCTCTGCCTAGCGGCGAGCGTCTATCTTTGGATCTTTCCCCGACCCGGGCCTTGTCCCTGCTGCTGATCGCTTTGGCGGTCGCCATGAGACTGGGTGGACGGATCTCCTGCCGCGTCCGCGTAGGACGGTAGGGGGTGAAAAAGCGGGGCGACCGGAGCCATACACGGGGCACGGGGGCGCGAGCCCCCGCGTAACGGTCCTCTAGGTGCTCGTCGCGGGTCCGGGCTGCTTAATCGCTCGCAGGATGGCTGGCAGCCCGGATACGTTGCCCAGGTGTCGCTAACAGATGCAGAGATGGCCGCGGCGCTCGCCCCGGCTGGGTTGCAGTTCATCGAGCGCGAGCGGGGCGAGATCCGACTGCCGCTCAAGCCTGGCAAGTCGGCGGCCAGTTCGCTGCCGGAGGATGGACGCTTCGACGCCAGGCCAGATGAGGTCATCGATGTCGATGACCCGGACTTCGCTGTGAAGCTCAACGCGGGCTGGCTGCGCATGGCCACGGAGTTCGGCCTGCTCGACGGCCAGCGCGAGTTCCTGCTCAGCGTGGACTACAACGAGGATCTCCCCAACTGGGAGTCGGCCGAGCCCGCATGGGTACGGGTCCGCCTGCTGGATGACTGGGACATCGCGGGCTGCGGAGCCGAGCAGTTTCGTAGTGCATTCGCCACGCTCATGACCGACCGGTATGTTCCCGAATTTTGCGTTCTGTCCCTCGACCAGCGCGTGCTGATGAATACCACTGTCTGGGGCAACGGCACGGTCAGCACCCTCGCAATTGCCCCTGAGTGGACTCCCCGGACATGAAGGCCCGACCAGCACAGCCCGTGCCTGAATGAGCTGGATTGATCTGTGGTAGCTGGCGAGTCCGGCGCGTCCGGGCCGGGCGGGCGCCCCCAGCGCAGAGCCCGGCCCGGAGCGCGCCAGCTGCGCCGCGCAGCGGCGCAGCTCTTGATCTACCGCGATGGTGACCGTTGGCGCGGCGCGGTCTCTCTGGGATACGACGAGCACGGCAATCGGGTGCGTAAGAAGGTGTCGGGCCGCACTCGCGCCGAAGTGGTCGACAAGCTTCGCAAGCTCCATCAGCAGGTAGATAGCGGTGTCGTCCCAGACGACAGGCTGACGGTTCAGGCTTTCCTCGATCGCTGGCTGTCGGTCAACGTACCGGGCACCGTGGCCGAGTCGACCGAGGACGGTTACGCGGTGCAGGTGCGCCTGCATCTGATTCCGGCGCTCGGCCGGAAGCGGCTTACCCAGCTGACCGTCGCTGACCTGGACAGGTTGTGGAAGGCGAAGCGCGATGCGGGCTACAGCTCCAACAGCGTCCGGCTCATGCGCACGGTGCTGCGCCGGGCAATCGGGCAAGCTGTGCGCGAGGGCATAGTTTAGAGGAACGTGGCCGGGCTGTCTACAGCGCCGCGCGTCCGCGCGAAAGAGGGCCGGACCCTCACGGTCGACCAGGCGCAGCTGCTCCTGGAGGCGGCGGCCGGGTACCGGTTTGAGGCGGCGGTTGTGCTGGCCCTGGCGTACGGGATGCGCCGCGGTGAGGTGCTCGGCCTACACTGGTCGGCTCTGGACTGGCAGGCGGGCACGCTGCGGGTAACCCACGGGGTGAAGCGGGTCAGGGACCGCGATGCTTCCTCCGGTCGCCGGACCCGTCTGGTGATCAGCGAGCTTAAGACGCCGAAGTCGCGGCGGCTCCTGGCGCTGTCTCCCGAGCTGGTTGCGGTCCTTCGGCAACACCGGGCTCGGCAGGCTGAAGCGCAGATTGCGGCTGGGTCGTCGTGGCAGGATTACGGGCTGATCTTCGCGTCCGAGGTCGGGACGCCGATGGACCCGGACAACTTCTCCCACTCGTTCGCCCGGTTGTGCGGGCAGGCTGGCCTGGGGCACTGGCATCCGCACGAGCTGCGCCACTCGGGCGCCTCGCTGATGCTGGCGCAGGGGACACGGCTGGAAGTGGTCTCCGAGGTGCTCGGGCATGCCAGCATTGCGATCACCAAGGACGTGTACGGGCACCTGCTCGAAGGTGACAAGCGGGCAGCGGCCGAGTCGATGAGCCGGGCTCTCTTCGGCGGGCAGCGGGCGTCCGTGGCTCCCAACGTGGCTCCCAGAGGGACGAAAAAGGCCCCTCCCGCTGCGGGGAAGGGCCTGTGACCTGGGCGCGCTCGGAGGGACTCGAACCCCCAACCTTTTGATCCGTAGTCAAATGCTCTATCCGTTGAGCTACGAGCGCAGGCGCTTCGACTAGTCTACGGCACGACGGCTGCCGCCCGTGCCAACCTGAGGGCAGTCGGCAGGACGTTAGAGCTTCTGATTCGCCAGCCCCTGGCCTACTCTGCCTGGATCCAGCTGATCAGGTCCTCCCGGCTGATGGTCTTCAGGAGGGCCGGGTGGTCGGTGGACATGTGCCCACGGATCACTCCGACCACCTGGTCATCGTTGTCGCCGCGGGCTATGAACCCGCACTCGCACCGGATCATTTTCATCCTCGTGCCTCCCGCTCTGGCTCGCTGCGTCAGCGTAATGCCAGGATATTGGCGTGACCTTGGCGTCCGCTGGCCTGGTAAGGATTCAGATCTGCGGGCCGCTTGCCATCGATTGTGATGGCCAGCGGCTGGATGGCGGCCTGCCTGGCCGCCAGGGCCGGCTGCTCTTCGCCTACCTGGTGATCAACCGTCACCGCCATGTCCCCAGGGACGAGGTGGCCGAAGCGCTGTGGCGGGAACCCGACCCGGCCGCGGTCGATGCCCGGCTTAACCCGCTCCTGTCCAAGCTGCGCCGGGTCTTCGGTACCGATGCCATCGACGGGCGCTCCACCCTCAGGCTGTGCCTGCGTGATGCGTGGGTCGACCTGGAGGCTGCCGTCGACGCTATCCACCGGGCCGAGTCCGCGATCGCCCAGCAGGACTGGCCGCGGTCGTGGGGACCCTCGCTCACCGCGCTGTTCGTGGCCGAGCGCGGCTTCCTGCCCGGCGAGGACGCGCCGTGGATCGACGAGACCCGCCGCCAGCTGACGGACGTGCGCCTGCGTGCGCTTGAGTGCTACGCGGCGGCTGGTGTTGGCATCGGCGGGACCGAACTCGCCGCAGCGGTCCGGGCCGGCCACCAGCTCACCAGGCTGGCTCCGCTGCGGGAAAGCGGTTACCGCTACCTCATGCGAGCGCTTGCGGCCCAGGGCAACCTGGCCGAAGCCCTCGAGGTGTACGGCCAGCTGAGCGAGTGCCTGCGCGACCAGCTTGGCGTCTCACCGAGCCCGGCCACCCGCGAGCTCTACGAGACCCTCCTCGCTACGACCTGAACTGATCACGGCGCGTATTAAGACGCCAAGGTTTCGCCAATTTCCCGGCAAGGTCGGGGCAACGTCTCGGCAATAGCGCCGTCGTACACCTGTGCCCAGGGAGCCAAGGCACAGGGAGGTTCACATGAAGACCGCATCACGGCGGGAAGCGACCGCGCAGCGTCCGGGAACCAGCGACGAGGTGCTGGTGGACGCCGGATGGCTCCGGGCTCACCTGTCCGACCCGCGCACGCGGGTCATCGAAGTCGACGTCAGCCCGGCCGCCTACCGCGACTGGCACATTGACGGCGCGGTGCTGTGGAACGTCTACGCCGACCTGAAGGACGCCGACTACCGCCTGGTGGATGCCGCTGCGCTGGAGCGGCTGGCAGCACGCTCGGGTATCGGTCCGGACTCCACGGTGGTGTTCTACGGGTACGCGCCCGCCCTCGGCCTGTGGCTGATGAAGCTGTACGGGCACGCGGACGTGCGCATCCTGAACTGCTCACGCGAGGCCTGGCGGGCCAGGGGCTACCCGTGGAGCGCTGCGGGGACCGAGCCGTCACCGGGCGGCTTCCGCGTCACCGCGCAGGACGCGCGCATCAGGGCGGACTGGACAACGGTTCGCGCGGCCATCGGCCGACCGGGGACGACGCTAATGGACGTGCGCTCGACAGCCGAGTACCAGGGAGAACGCTTCTGGCCGTCGGGCGGCATGGAGCCAGGCGGGCGCGCGGGCCACGTGCCCTCGGCCGTGCACCAGCCCGTCGACGGCCTCTACGGCGAGGACGGGTCGTTCCGCTCCCCCGCGGAGCTGCGTGCGCTGTTCGCGCCGGATGTCCTCGACGGCGACGAGGAGCTAATCACCTACTGCACCATCGGCGGCCGCGCGGCGACCGTCTGGTTCGTGCTCACCCAGCTGCTCGGCCGCGACCGGGTCCGGGTCTACGACGGGTCCTGGGCCGAGTGGGGCCGCCTGCCCGGCGTCCCCGTCGCCGCCGCGTGACCGAGACCAGCAACTCACTACCTGACAGCCGAACACAAGAACAGGAGACTCATCATGGCTGTTGACATGGACAAACTGCAGGAGTTCCTCGGCCGGTTCGTCACCGACCTCGGCGCCACCTTCGCGGCGGGCAACGTGGTCATCGGGCACCGCCTCGGCCTGTACCGTGCGCTGGCCGCCGGCCCGGCCGGCGCGGCCGAGCTCGCCGAGCGGACCGGCACCAGTGCCAGGTACGTCGCCGAATGGCTGCGCGGCCAGGCGGCCGGCGGCTACGTGGAATATGACCCGGCCACCGATGTCTACTCGATGACCGAGGAGCAGGTGTTCGGGCTCGCCGACCCGGACGGCGGCGTGTACATCCCGGGGGCGTTCGTGCTCGCCCTCGGCACGCTGAAGGCCGAGCCGCGGATCACCGAGGCGTTCCGTACCGGCGGCGGGATGGGCTGGCACGAGCATGACGAGGACGTCTTCACCGGCTGCGAGCAGTTCTTCCGTCCCGGCTACATCGCCAACCTGGTCCCGTCCTGGATCCCGGCGCTTGACGGCGTGCAGGACAAGCTCCGGGCCGGCGCCAAGGTGGCCGACGTCGGCTGCGGTCTCGGCGCCTCCACCATCCTGCTCGCAGGCGAGTACCCCAACTCACGGTTCGCCGGCTCGGACTACCACGACCAGTCCATCGAGATCGCCCGCAAGCGGGCCGCTGACGCAGGCGTCGCCGACCGGATCAGCTTCGAGGTGGCCTCCGCGTCCGGCTTCTCCGGCACCGGCTACGACCTTGCCGCCACGTTCGACTGCCTGCACGACATGGGTGACCCGCTCGCCGCCGCCCGGCACATCCGCCAGGCACTCAAGCCGGACGGCACCTGGCTGGTCGTCGAGCCGTACGCGGTTGACGAGGTGTCCGGCAACCTCAACCCGGTGGGACGGATCTACTACAACGCCTCCACCCAGCTCTGCGTGCCGAACGCGCTGTCCCAGCCCGGCGGCTACGCCCTGGGCGCCCAGGCGGGCGAGGCCGCCATCCGGCAGCTGACCGCCGACGCGGGGTTCACCCGCTTCCGGCGCGCCGCCGAGACGCCATTCAACCTCGTCTATGAGGTACGCCCGTAGGCTCGCTCAGCAATACGGGCAACTGAGCTCCCGGGACTGCACCGCGTCCCGGGAGCTCAGCCGTGGGCGGGCGTGGACGCTAACGACCCCCGAGCGTCCACGCCCGCGTCTATCCGGGCCTAGAGGTTTTGCCTCCGGGGAACTGGAGTCAGCTGAGTGCTCAGCTCGGCGTACCGAGTACCGATGGCGTAGGTCAACTCCGCCTCGATCACGTTCAGTTGGCCCTTGATCTCCCGGAGCCTTGGGCCCAGGTCTGCGGCTACCTCCTGCCGGACGAAGCGCGCGCACAGGAGCGCGCCCATCGCAAGGCCGAGCAGCGACCCTACGAGGAAGATGAGTATGGCGAACATGTAATCACCCCCGTCATATCGGTATATGTCTAACTGCAGTATGCGGCATGCCAGGTGAATTTTGCTAGTAGCAAAATGACATGTGTCACATTGACAGGCGACAAAATGACCTGCACGGCAAGTCCCGTGCAGGCTCGAATGCTGCCGACGATATGTTTTGGTAACAGTCTGTGGTCTACATGAGGGGGACGAGTTCACGTTTCGTGCTTGACCCTCTAGCATGAACTGTCTGTGAGCAAGCTGTCAGACTGCCACCTAGCGATACGCGCTAGGCTGGGTGCCTACTAGCCAAACGGGACCACGATGGAAGCCAGCGAAGCCCTAAGTCCTGTCGTTCAGCGTCGTCGGCTGCGCACCGAGCTCCGGCGGGCTCGGCTTGATGCGGGGCTGACCCAGGAACAGGTCGCGGCGGCGATGGACTGGTCGCTGTCCAAGCTCATCCGGATCGAAAACGGTTCCGTCGGCATCTCCACCAACGACCTCAAGGCGATACTCGCCCACTACAAAATCACGGATGAGAGGCGCAGCGGAGAGCTACTCGGACTGGCCCGGGGAGCTCGGGAGCGTTCGTGGTGGAGTGCCTACCGCGATGTCTCGCCACGGCTGATCCAGCTCATCGAGTACGAGTCCGCCGCTTCCATCATCAGGAACTTCCAGCCAATGCTGATCCCCGGCCTGCTGCAGACCGAGGAGTACGCGACCACGATGATCCGGAACCTCAGCCCCGCGGCCACGGCACAAGAGGTTAAGACCGGCGTGGAGATACGCATGCGGCGGCAGCGAATCTTGGAGCAGGCGGAGATGCCGCTGATGTTCTTCATCGTGGATGAGGCGGCTGTCCGAAGGTTTGTCGCGGGCCAGGAGGCGCTGCGGCATCAAATCCAGCGGCTACTCGACGAGTCAGCCAAGCCCGCGGTCACCATCGAGATAGTTCCGTTTAGCGCGGGCGCGCATCCGGGAATGCAGGGTCCATTTATGCTTTTTGAGTTTCCTGACGCTGAAGATGAAGATGCACTCTACCTGGAAGGCGCTAGCGACAACCGGTTCAAGCGTGACGATCCCGAGGAGATCTCCAGCTTCCGGGAAAGGTTTGAAGTCCTTCGCGACCTGTCGCTCGGGCCGAAGGGGTCGACCGATTTCCTTCGTCGGCTGATGAACGAACTCGCCTAGGCAGCGGCGCCGAGGCGTCTCCCGCGGACGCGGACCACCGATTCAGCGGTGGTCGGATCTACATGCAACCCTTACAATAATCATTCGGCACGTCGTGCAAGGGTTTGCGTTGGTTCCAGAGCGGGAGGATGCGTGACCGGTTCGGAATCGGCGCCCATCACATGGCGTAAGAGCAACACTTCAAGCGACTCTGGTAACAACTGCGTCGAAGTGTCACTCGGCGGGGAGGGTGTCCTCGTCCGCCACTCACGAGACCCCAACGGTCCGGTGCTCTCGTTTACGCACTCAGAATGGCAGGCATTTCTAGTCGGCGCACGTAACGGCGAGTTCGACCTTCCCTAGCGGCGTCGTCGCACGTAATTCGATCACGGCGCCGGCCGCCAGGTCGGTCGCCTTCCGCAGGTCGGGCGCGCCCGCCGTTCCGCCGAGCGCCCCGGTGGACAGCGCGCCCGCGGCGCAGCCGAGGGCGGCGGCGCGAGGCAGCGGCATTCCATGGAGCAGCCCCGCGATCAGGCCGGCGTTGAAGCAGTCGCCCGCGCCAGTGGTGTCGACCGGCGTCACCGGCGGCAGGCTGACCTGGTACAGCTCAGCAGAGCCGGAAGCAACGAGGACGCCGCGGGCGCCGAGCTTCACCGCGACCTGAGGTCCAAGCGCCGCCAGCGCAAGCGCCGCCGCCTTGACATCCGGGGCACCGCTCAGCGCGAGCGCCTCTGCCTCGTTCGGCAGGAGCAGGTCAGCCTGGGCGATCGCCGCGGACAGGCGCTCGTCGCGCCACCGTCCGGCCGGGTCCCAGTTCGTGTCGAGTGAAGTGGTCGCGCCCGCCCCGCGCGCGTCCGCGAACACGCCGGCAAGCCCGGGGCCGAGGGAGTCCGCGAGCAGGAAATAGGAGCTCACGTGCACATGCCGTGCACGCGCCAGGATCGATGCGGGGATATCCGAAGCCGTCAGCGAGTCCATCGCGCCGAGGGCAGTCAGGATGGCCCGGTCCCCGCCACGGGACAGCGCCACCGTCATGCCGGTCGCCAGGCCGTCGCGAATGGCCACGGCGGTGACGTCGACGCCCTCTTTGGCCAGCGCGCCGAGCATGAATGCGCCGGCCGCGTCGGCACCGACGGCGGCGGCCAGCGCGACGCGCAGGCCGAGCCGGGCGGCGGCGACCGCGGTGATCGAGGCGGAGCCGCCGATCTCCAGGGACATCCGGTCGACCAGCTTCTCCGCCTGGCCGAAAACAGGCGTCACGTCCGAGCCGAGCACGAGCACGTCGGGGTTGCAGTCGCCGATCACCACCAGGTCGAAGTCAGGCGACGACAACGTCGATCCCGGCGGCCTTGAGCACACATCGGTCGTCGTCGGCGATGCCCGCGTCGGTGACCAGGGCATCGATCTCCGCGGGGCCGCAGATCCTGGCGAACGCCCGGCGGCCCACCTTTGAGCTGTCCGCGACGATGATCACCCGGCCGGCCTGGCGGCCCATGAGCTGGTTGATGCTCGCCTCTCCCTCGTGGTGCGCGGTCGCGCCGGCGACCGCGTCGATCCCGTCGACACCGAGGATCGCCACGTCGAGCGTGACCTGCTCGAGCACGCCGGTGGCCAGCGGCCCGGTCAGCTCGTACGACTGCGGCCGCGCCACGCCGCCGGTGGTGACGATCTTGATGTGCTGCCTGACGGCGAGCTCGGTCGCGATGTTCAGCGCGTTGGTCACGATGGTAACGGCCGGCGTCACGGTCCCCGAGGAAAGGTCAGCACGGGTCGCCAGGGCCCGCGCCACCTCGGTGGTCGTGGTGCCGCCGTTGAGCCCGACCACCTGGCCCGCCCTGACCATGCTGGCGGCCAGCGCCCCGATGCGCTGCTTCTCCGACGGGTGCCGCTCCGACTTGTAGCGCAGCGGCAGGTCGTAGTTGACTCCCTGCGCGATCGCGCCGCCCCGGATCCTGGTAAGCATCTGCTGGCTCGCCAGCTCATCGAAGTCCCTGCGGACGGTGGCCGCGGAGACGTTAAGCGCGGCCGCCGCCTCCTCCACCTGGAGCTGACCCGCCGTTGCCAGCAGCTCCAGCAGGTCATTCCACCGGCGATAGCGGCTCACCAGTGCCTCCTGCCCGCGCGCCCGTGTTCGCCGCCGGCTCGCGCGGGCCGGCAGCCTCTTCCATCGCGTTGTGTGAATTATGTCCCGTCGCGAGCAGGCGGAGCAGCCGCGTCACCTCCGACGCGATGGCGTCCCGTCCCGCGGCCCCGTACTTGCGCGGATCGGACATCGCGGAGTCGGCTGACAAGGCGAGCCGGACGGCCCCGGTGAACAGCTTATTCAGCTGCGTCGCGATGTTGACCTTGGTCATCCCGGCGCGTACCGCGGCGGCCAGGTCCGCGTCGGGCACACCGGACGAGCCGTGCAGCACGAGCGGCACGCTGACCGCCGCGTGCAGCCGGGCGATGAGGCCGAGGTCGAGCACCGCGTCGCGGGTCGCCATGGCGTGCGAGCTGCCGACCGCGACCGCGAGCGCGTCCACGCCGGTCGCCGCGACGAAGCTGGCCGCCTCGCCTGGATCGGTCCTGGCGAGTGGCGAGTGCACGCCGTCCTTGCCGCCGACCTCGCCGAGTTCCGCCTCGACCCACACCCCGCGCCGGTGGCACGATCGCACGACGTCCGCCGTGGCGCGGACGTTGTCGGCGTAGGGCAGCCGGGACGCGTCGAACATGACCGAGCCGAGCCCGAGCCCGGCCGCGGCCTCGACGAGCGCCGTGTCGGAGGCGTGGTCCAGGTGCACGGCGACCGGCACCGCGGCGGCGCGGGCGAGAGCCAGGCACGCGGTGGCGACCGGGATAAGCCCGCGGTGATAAGCCACGCAGTTCTCGCTGATCTGGAGCACCGTCGGCAAGGCCGCGGCCTCGGCGCCCGCGACGATCGCCTCCGCGTGCTCGATGCCGATCACGTTGAACGCGCCCACCCCGCGTCCCGCGGCCCGCGCGGGGCCGATGATGTCGTCCATCGCCGCAATTGACATCAGCGCGCCTCCTGGTCCTGGCCGGCCGACTGGGGTTGGCGGGGCGCGGGCCACGACGCCGCGGGGAGTTCGCGGACCGTCGCAGCCTCCAGGCCTGCCGGGTAGTCGGCCGCCACGAACTCACCCGCTACCGGGCTGGCGACCGTGGCGGCGCCAAGGACTACGGCGTGGCGCAGCCGGCCCGGCCACGGGCGGCCGGAGACCAGGCCGTGAGCGAGCGCGGCGACGACCGCGTCGCCGGCGCCGGTCGCGTTGCCGGTCACCACGGCCGGCGGGCGCGCGTGCCAACAGCCGTCACCGGTCACGGCAAGCAAGCCGTCAGGCCCGAGGGAGACCACCACCGACTGTGCGCCAGCCTCCCGGACAGCCGCCGCGGCCGCGATGGTGGATGTTTGGGCACACTGGGATGTGCCCAAACATCCACTGTCATGGGCTTGTCCCGGAATCAGCGCCGCTAGCTCGTTCAGGTTCGGCTTAACGATGTCCGGGCGGGCCGCGATGCCGTGCCGGAGCGCGGCTCCGCTGGTGTCGAGCAACGTCGGCACGGCCGCCGCCTTCGCCAGAGCGATCAGTGTCGGGTAAGCGTCGGCGGGCAGGCCAGGAGGGAGGCTGCCGGATAGCACCACCGCCGCCGGCCCCCCCTGCGCCGCGCCGTCCACCGCGCGACTGTACTGAGCGCGGAACCCGTCCCATTCGGCGGCGCTGACCTCGGGACCTGGCTCGCTGAACAGGGCCACTGCGCCGCTGGCGTCCATCACGGTGAACGTGCGCCGCGTGTCTCCCGCGGTGTACGTGAACGCGGCGCTGAGCCCCAGGGCGCTCAGGTCCGCCTCGATAGCGTTTCCGGTCGGGCCGCCGACCAGGCCGAGCAGCGTCACGTCAGCGCCGAGCGCCTGCAGCGTGCGGGCCACGTTCACGCCTTTGCCGCCGGGGCGGGCATAGACCGCGGTCGGCCGGTTCACCCCCGCCCAGTCCACGTTCTCGACATGATGGGTGATGTCGAGCGCCGGGTTGAGGCAGACGACAAGGATCATGACGTCCGGCCCGGCTCCACGGGCGCGAGGATCACCGAGCGGGTCAGGTTCCGCGGCCGGTCGGGGTCCAGGCCAGCCGACCGCGCCTTCGCCAGGGCGACCAGGTGCACCCGGACGAGCGCGGCCATCGGGTCCTCGTCAGCGGCCCAGGCGAGCCCGCCGGCCAGCGCGATGTCGTCGGCGAGCCCGGCGGGCGCCGGCCCGAAAACCCAGACCACGCTGTGCTCGCCGGTCACCGCGGCCGGGCCGTGCCGGTACTCCATCGCCGGGTAGGACTCGGTCCACAGGCCGGCCGCCTCGCGCAGCTTGAGTGCCGCCTCGTTGGCCAGGCCGTAAGTCCAGCCGGTGCCGAGAAAGGTGAACTGGCGGGCGGCGAGCAGCTCCGGCGGGACCGGCTCGAGGAGCACCCGTTCCGCGGCCCGCGCCGACGGCTCGACGTCGATTCCCAGGTGCGCGCGCAGCAGGGCGAGCTCCGTGGTCGCGAACCGGGTCTGCACCACGGACTCTTCGTCAGCGAAGGCGAGTTCGATTACCTCGTCCACGGCCCGGCCCACCGGGGTCCGCGCGCCCGTGGTGATCGCGACGGTGCGACTGGCACCACGCACTCGTTCGGCCGCCTCTTGGATTTCCGTCGTAGTACCGGACCTGGAGAGGAACAGCGTGCGGTCGTAGCGGCGGCCGAGCGGCATCTCCGATGCGGTGAACGCGTCGGTTTCCCCGTGGCCGGACTCCTCCCGCGCGGCCGCGTAGGACTGCGCGATGAACCACGAGGTGCCGCAGCCGACGACCGCGACGCGCTCACCGGGCGCGGGCAGCAGTCCCGCCACGTCTCTGGCCAGTCCGGCGGCCCGGCGCCAGCAGGCCGGCTGCGAGGCGATCTCCTGCTCCGTGCGAACGCCCGCCACTGCCTGCTCCTGCGTCACTGAGGCCTCCTTGCTCGTCACTGAATCGATCTCCTCTGGAATGCGCGTTTCCCCGGTCCGTTCCGCTGCCGTGCGCTCACGTTCCGGCGAGCCCGGTGGCGGCCACCGACCTGATGAAGTAGCGCTGCGCGATGAAGAAGACCGCGAGCATGGGCACCAGGCTCATCACGTTGGCCGCCATCAGCAGGTTCCATTCCGTCGCGTGCGCTCCCTGGAAGGTGGCCAGGCCGAGTGGAAGCGTCATCTGGTTGGTGGAGGTGACGGCGACGAGGGGCCACAGGAAGTTGTTCCAGGAGTCGAGGAACGTGAGCGCGGCGAGGGTGGCGAGCGGCGGGGTGGCCAGCGGCAGCACGATCCGGACGAGCACGGTGAGCCTGCTCGCCCCGTCTACCCGGGCGGATTCCTCGTACTCGATCGGCAGGGTGCGGAAGAACTGGCGCAGGAAGAAGATGCCGAAGGCGGTGGCCGCGTTGGGCAGGATGAGCGCGCCGATGTGGTTGATGCCGACCCCGGCGAGCACGTGCACGCCCAGCCACTTGGTGATGATGAACTGCGGGATCATCGTCACCTGGAACGGCACCATCAGCGTGGCCATGATGACGGCGAACAGGGCGGTGCGGCCGAGGAACCGGAACCGGGCGAAGGCGTACCCGGCGAGGGTACAGAGCACCAGGTTGCACAGCACTGTCGCCACCGCCACCACGGCGCTGTTGATGAAGAAACGGACGAACGGAGCGCTGGCCAGCGCGTCGGGGTAGTTGGCGAACCTGATGTCGTGCGGAAACAGGACCGGCGGGAAGTGCAGCGTCTCCGGCGGCGTCTCCACCGAGGTGACGAGCAGCCAGGCGAACGGGAAGATGAGCGCGATCGTGGCCGGGATCAGCACCAGGTGCCAGGGACTGAATGGCAGGCGCCGACGCCGCCGGGTCACCGGGATGCCGTGTCCGGCCGCCAGCCGCAGGTCGCCGCGGGCGGGCGCCGAGGTCGCGCTCATGAGCGGTAGTACGTGAACCTGCGGCCCACCCAGAACTGGATAACCGTGACCACGATGATGATGAGGAACAGGAAGTAGGCGATAGCGGAGGCGAAGCCGAAGTTGAACTGCTGGAAGGCCTGCTCGTAGAGGTAGTAGACGAGCACTGTCGTCGCGTTGAGCGGCCCGCCCTGGGTGCTCAGGTAGACCTCGTCGAACAGCTGCAGCGCGTTGATGGTGAGCCAGACCGCGAGGAACAGCGTGGCCGGGCTGAGCAGCGGGAGGGTGACCCGGCGGAACGCCCGCCACGGGCCCGCGCCGTCGATGGCCGCCGCCTCGAGCAGCGACTGGGGTACCCCTTGCAGCGCCGCCAGGTAGACCACGACCGCGAACCCGGTCCAGCCCCAGATCGTCATCGTGACGATCACGTACAGCGCCTCGGACGGTGAGTTGAGAAACTGCTGCTGCGGCAGGCCGACCGCGCTGAGCGCGTAGTTGACGATCCCGTAGGAGGGGTCGAAGAGCCAGATGAAGACGATGGCCTCGCTGATCGTGGAGATCGCCATCGTCGCGTAGGCGGCGGTGCGGTAGATCGAGATGCCGCGGATCTTCCTGTTCATCGCCACCGCGAGGAACAGCCCGACGAGCATCGTGCCCGGCACGAACAGCGCGGTGTAGATCAGCGTGTGCTGTATCGCCTGCGCCACGACCGGGTCGTGCACCATCTTGCGGTAGTTGGCCAGGCCGGCGAACGCGCTCGGCCCGAAGAGCGAGGACTTCTGGAACGACATCACCGCCGACCAGACGATCGGCGCCGCTCCGAACAGCAGGATGACGGCCACGCCGGGCGTGACGAAGGCCCACCCGTTGAACTGCTCGGAGTCCAGCGCCCGGCGGACCAGGCCGGCCCGCCCGGCCCGGCGCGCGCCGGACCCGGTCACCGCATTCGCCGTCACGGTCAGCTTCCCGCCAGCGCCTGGTTGACCTGGCTGGCCGCGGCGGCCAGGGCCGCCTGCGGGGTGGACTTGCCGAGCAGCACGGACAGCACCATGTTGCCGAGGATCGTGGAGATCGCCGGGTACTGGGTGATCTGCGGGCGCGCCTGCCTGACGTTGCTCAGGTTGGCGACGAACGTGCTCACCCCGGGCTGCGTCTTGTCCATCTGCTGGCCGAACCCGGACGCGTCGGCCACCGACGCCCTGGTCGGCAGGTCACCGGTCTGCAGCGACCAGGTCCTGACCTGGGCCGGCGCGGTGAGCCAGAGCAGGAACTGCTCGGCCGGGCTGACCTGGCCGCTGCCGTTGTCGAACACGACCCAGTTGTCCGGCCCGGAGATGGTCTGGTGCCCGGCGCTGCTGCCCGGATAGGACGGCATGACCTGCACCCCGTAGTCAATGTCCGGGAACGCGGACAGGTCCCACGGCCCGGTGACCAGCATGCCGATCTTGCCCGAGTTGAACAGGTTGGTGTACGCCTGGTCGGTCGGGTCGAAGTACATCGACTTGTCGGTGACGGCCATGGTCCGCAGCGTGCCGAGCGACTCAAGGCCGGCCGCGGAGTTGAACGCCGCCTGCTTGTTGTCCGGCGTCAGCAGGCTGCCGCCCGCCTCCCACAGCAGCGCCTCCCAGTGCCAGACGGTGTCCTCGGTGCCGGGGGTGACGTAGGCGGTGCCGTACTGCTTGGCCGCCGTGTTGGTCAGCTTCTGCGCGTCGGCGATGTAGTCCTGCCAGGTCCAGTTCGCGGCGGGCAGCGGCAGGCCGGCCTGCTGGAAGAGCTTCTTGTTGTAGACCACGGCCAGGTTGTCCACCAGGGCCGGGATGCCGATCACCTTGCCGTTGACGGTGGCCACGTCCCGCTCGCCGGTGAAGAAGTCGTTCCAGTTGACCCCGGCCTGCCGCACCACCTGCGTCAGGTCGACGACCTGGGGGATCTGCGCGACGTTGGGCGCCCAGGAGCCGTAGAGGTAGGCGATGTCGGGCGGGCTGCCGCCCTTCACCGCGGTCAGCACCTTCTGCAGCGTGTCGTCGTTGTTGACGTAAAGCGACTGCACCTTCTGCCCCGGGTGCTGCGCCTCGTACTGCGAGACCAGGTGTGTCCACGTCTTGGCTTCCTGGCCGGTCCAGCCTTCCCAGACCTGGATCGCGCTTGACGAGGACCCGGACGCCGACGACGAGCCGCCGCTGTTGGCGTCAGAACCGCAGCCCGCGGCCGCGAGCGTCGTCGCGGTGAGCACGGTGAGCAGCCCCGTCCGGGCCGCACGTCGATGATGCCTTGCGATCGTCATTGCCGCACTCCGCTCGAGTTGCTCTCGCCGCTCACCAATTAAGCAGTATTGTGCAGTCAGTTCCCTGAAGTTTGCAAGATCTTGCAAGAAACTAGGACATATGGAACACTAACGAGCTGTGATCAATCTGGCCTTCATCGGTGCTGGAAGCGTCGAGTTCACCAGGAACGTGACGACCGACCTGTGCAGTTACCCGGAGTTCCGCGGCGGGCTGCACTTTGCCCTCTACGACATCAGCGCCGAGCGGCTGGCGCACGCCGAGCGGCTGGTGCGCCGTATCTCCGCGCAGGCCGGCGCCGGGGCCACGGTGACCGCGACCCAGGACCGGCGCGCCGCGCTCGCGGGCGCCGCCTACGTGATCAACGAGGTGCAGGTCGGCGGTTACCCGGCGACCCGCGCGGACTTCGACATTCCCGCCAGGTACGGGCTGCGCCAGACGATCGGCGACACGCTCGGCATCGGCGGCATCTTCCGTGGCCTGCGCACCATCCCCGTCGTGCTCGACCTGGCGCGGGACATGAACGAGGTGTGCCCGGACGCCTACCTGCTCAGCTACAGCAACCCGATGGCGATGCTCCCCTGGGCCGCATACGAGGGCGCGGGGTTCGGCCGGGTGTACGGGCTGTGCCACTCGGTCCGCGACACGCAGGCCTTCCTGACCAGCCTGGTCGGCGCGGATCCCGAGCGGGTGCGGTTCCTCACCGCGGGGTTCAATCACCAGGCCTTCGTGCTCCGCTTCGAGCAGGACGGCGAGTCACTGTACCCGCGGCTCGCCGAGGTCATCGACTCCTCGCCCGAGCTGCGGCGGCGGGTCCGGGTGGAGATCTACCGCCGGTTCGGCTACTTCCCCACGGAGTCGAGCGAGCACTCCGCCGAGTACGTGCCGTGGTTCATGCACCATGACGCCGAGGTCGAGCGGTTCCGCATCTTCGTAGGCGACTACCTGGAGCGGTCCGAGGAGAACCTGCGCGAGCTCGCATCGCTCGAGCGTCAGCTCGCCGGGGACGAGCCGCTTGAGCTTACGGTCGAGAACGAGCTCGCCTCGCAGTTCATCCACTCGCTTGAGACCGGAACCGAGCGCGAGCTGCACGTGAACATCCGGAACGGGGGCCTGATCTCCAGTCTCCCCGACTATTGCTGCGTCGAGGTGCCCTGCCTGGTCGGCGCGGGCGGACCCAAGCCGGTGCCCGTCGGCGCGCTTCCGCCCCAGCTCGCGGCGCTCAACCGGACTTTCCTCAACGTGGTGGAGCTGACGGTGCGCGCCGCGCTTGACGGCTCGCGTGAGCACGTCTACCAGGCGGCGCTGCTCGACCCGAACACGGCCGCCACCCTCACCACCACGCAGACGGTCGCGATGTGCGACGGGCTGCTTGCCGCCCACCGGCACCTGCTCCCGCCGGCCCTGCTGCGCTAACCGTCGGCAGGCTGCGCCGCAAACAACTCGCGCCAGCCACGGCGGCGTTGCCGTGGCTGGCGCGAGTCGTACTAGTTGGGAACGGCGGTGCTGATTAGGCGTCCGCATTCTGGAGTGCGGCGAGTTCCGCCTGGACCTTGGCCTCGTGCTCGTCCGCGTCCTGCTTGGCCTTGCGCGGGCTCCACCGGCCGGTCATCAGGAAGATGAAGGGCAGGAAGAGGACCTCGCCGCCGACGCAGACCCACCACCAGGTCTTCCACTGGTTAGGCGCGGCCGCGGCCGCGTTCTGGACCTGGGTGCCGTGCTCCTGAAGGTAAGTGAGCGCCGCCTGCGGCACCTTGGACAGCGCCGTCAGCTGCGCGCCGTACGGGGCCATGGCGGTCAGTTCCTTGGAGTACGGCGCGATGGTCTGCAGTTGCGTCGAGTACGGTGCGATGGTGGCCAGGTCGGTGAAGTACGGCTGGACCTGTTGCAGTTCCGGGCCCACCGCGATGACGCCGGCGATCGCGGCCTGGTTGGCGGCGATCGTCTGGAGCGCGGCGGCGCCCTTGGCCCCGCCACCCAGGGCGGCGACGGCCTGCGCCTGCAGGGCCTTGTTGGTGGGGTCGGCCTGCAGCTTAGCGAACAGCGCCGGGTTGGCCTGGATCGCCTGCAGTTCCGGCGCGAACTTCACCGCGTTCGCTAGCTGGGTGCTGTCCTTTTGGGCGATGGCCAGCACCGACGCCGGGATCTTGGCCGCCGTGGCGGTCACGTTAGGCGGGATGGACTGCGCGGTGGCGATCACCGACGGCGGGACCTTCTGCGCGTCGGCGACGACATCCGGGTGGGCCTGGGCGAAGGCCAGCGGGGCAGCGTACTGGGTCGCGTAGGTCGACACCTGGGCGCCATAGGTCACCAGCGGCGTCATCGAGTTGATGACCAGCGGCAGGATCAGCGCGGAGAGCGCGACCACGACGCGGATGATCCATCCCCACACGGCCAGCCCGGTCGCGATCAGCGCCGGGTTGTGCTTCTCGACCGTCTCGGTGAAGCTGGCCATCCACGGCGCGTACGCGACGGCGAGGAACGCCGCGAGGATGCTGATGACCACCACGATCGACGCGTACGAGCTCTTGGGCCCGAGGTTGAGGAAGATGATCGTCATCACGATGGCGCCGATCCCGCCGACCACCATGAACGGTTTACGGACCCGGAACCGGTCGGAGACGATCCCGGTGATGATCAGCACGCCCGCGTCGAACGCCCAGAACCAGTTACCGATGCTGTTGGCCTTCGACAGCGAGAACCCGAACAGGGAGGTGAAGTAAATGGTGAAGAACCCGACCGCCGCGTAGTAGATGAGCAGGAACACGGAGATCGCGAACGCGGAGCCGACGACGTCCAGGTGCATCATCTGCCGCCAGTGGCTCTTGCCCATCGCCGCTTCTGGGTCGATACCGCGGGCCCGCGCCTCGATGAGCGCCCGGTCGTGCAGCGACACCATGAGCTGGTCGCGCAGCCGCGGCGAGAGCTCCCGGAGCCCGAACAGCGCGATCACGCCGATGACGAGGCCGACGACGCCGCAGATGATGTACTGGTCCTGCCAGGCGCCCAGGTGGTTGACCGTGTTGGTGGAAACCACGGCGACCACGAGGCTGCCGATGACGGGGCCGAGGGTCCAGAAGCCCATGGCCGAGGCGCGGCCAAGCTGCGGGGAGAAGTCCCTGACCAGGGCCGGGGTGGCCACGAGGATAACGCCCTCGACGAGGCCGATGATGACAGAGAGGATAGCGAACGACCACTTGTCGCCGGCGTTCGGGATCCCGAAGAGGGCAAGCAGCGCGGTTATCACCAGGCCGTAGGCGGTGAGGTTCGCCCGGCCCCAGCGGTCCCCGAGGCCGGCCAATAGCGAGCCGAACGCGCCGACCGCGTTGCCCACCACGCTGATGTAAACGTAAAACGGGAAGGTCATGCCGTAGCCGGCCAGGATCTTCGGCGCTACCGCCCCGCCAATGTAAAGCTCGTAGTAGAGAACGACTGTCGCGACAACCACGATGGCCAGGTACCACATGCGGTTTCGCGTCTCGGGGTAATGCTCTAGCTGCCGGTTCCAGAGACCCGATACTGGCCCTCCGGCAGGACGGTCTACTGTGGCTGTCATTCTTGCGACCCCTTTCCGCGCCACGTCAGCATTGATCGCGCGCACGGCCTAAAGTACGAGTCTGTACTTTAGGAATTTTCCCGTTACTCTAGGCTCATGCTGGAGGCTAAGCAAGAGGGCAGCCTCGCCGAAACGCACGCGGGCAAGCCTGGACTGCCGCGCGGCCGCAGCCGGCTCCCCGCACCTGCCGTTCACGCGTCGCAGCGCGAGCGGCTGCTGCAGGCCGCGGTGGCCGCGGTCGCGCAGAAGGGGTACGCGGCCGTCACGGTCGCCGACATCGTGCGCCGCGCGAAGGTTTCCCGCGCCGCGTTCTACATTCACTTCCGTACCAAGGAGGAATGCTTCCTCGCGGCGACCCGCCGGGGCGGCGAGCTCTTGTTCGATCACGTGACCGAGGCGGCGCGGGCCGTGGCCGAGGACGCGCCGGACGAGGACTGCCTGCGCGCGGGATGCCGGGCATTCCTGCGCTTCCTCGCGGCGGAGCCTGCCTTTACCCGGGTCTTCTACATCGAGATGCCGGTGGCGGGACCGCACTCGGTCGAGCGGCTGCATGCCTCCGCGTCCCGGTACACCGAGATCAACGCGAAGTGGCACCGGCGGGCGCGCGCCAGGCATCCCGAGTGGCCCGCGGTTCCCGACGAGGCGTACCAGGCGCTGGCAGGCGCCAGCGCTGAACTGGTGCGGTCCTGGGTCAGCGCGGGCAAGACCGAGGCGCTCGGCGAACTCGAAGACGTCCTCGTCGCCCTTCACCTGGCCGTCCTCGCCGGCCGTCCCTGGCCGGCCGAGAAGAGTCAATGAAGGCCGTGACTGGCTGACGCCATGTTCTGCGTCGGGGATATCGAGCCGCATGGGTAATTGCGTGTTACCTGGTATTCGCGGGAATCGCCTTGGGACGACTTTTCATGAAGGCTTTTGGTGTTATGAAGGATTTCTAGTGCGATAGCACTAACAACCACTGCCCTTAAGTTCTTGGACTTGTGTCTGTTTTGGGTAGGTTCGAGGGGCTGATCGTGATGTCGTAGGTGGCTTCCTCGGTTCGCCATCTCTCGCGTTCGGTTCTGGTTCTTCCGGAGGTCCGTTTCCTGTTTTGCCTGGCCAGTGGCTGGGCGGCGATCGCGGCGGTGAGCGGGCCGAGGGGGCTGGCGGCGGTGGCGGGGCGTCGGCCGCAGCGGGGGCAGCAGGCGTCGGCGGCGAGGTGGTCGCGGACCAGGGCCAGGACGGCGGTGAAGGAGACGGCGGCGATGCCGGTCCCGGCGGCGGCCGCGGCCCGGGCGGCCAGGGCGGCGATCATGTTGTGCACCAGGAGCAGCGCCCAGGCCTCCTGGCGGGCCAGGGCGGGCGAGCGGCCGCGCAGGGTGCGGCCAGCGCCGCGGACGGTCTTCTTCAGGTGCAAGAACGCGGTCTCGACCTGCCACCTTTCGGCGTAGCAGGCCGCGATCTCGCGCGCGGGGAACTCATCCGGGTCCAGCAGCGTGGTCAGGACCCGGACGGCGGTGCTCTTGGTGCGGCCGGAGCGGGTGCGGGTCACCACGGTGAAGCAGACCAGCCGGGCGGGCGTGTCGGGCAGGCGGGGCAGCGCCGGGTCCCCGGCGTCCTTGCGGCGCGTGCACAGCATGGTCCGGCTCTCGCGCACCAGCACCAGCTCCGAGCCGTCCTTCAGCGTGCGCAGGTGCGCGAACGGGACGGAGCGGGCGGCGTTCCTGACCCGCCACAAAAGGTGCGCGCCGGTGCCGGAGAACCGCAGCCAGCGGTCCATGGAGAAGAAGTACCGGTCGGCCAGGCACAGCTGCCCCGCTCCGAGGGCGCCTTGCAGCCGGTCGGCCAGGGCGGTCTCCCCGTCGTGGTAGCCGCCGAGCGCGGCGGCCTTCCACCGCATCGTGCCCGCCTGCACCAGCGCGACGGCGCGCAGCTTCGGCCTGGTGCCCAGCCGCGGGACGCCGAACTCCTCCGCCAGCTCCGGGCAGCTGAACAGGTCGAAGGTAGTGCCGTCGAGGATGACCAGCTCCAGCCCGAGCGCCGTCCCGCCGGCCGCCAGCGGCACGTCGCCCCGGGCCGCGTCGATCTCGAACGCCCGGCGGGCCGGCTCCTCGCCGAGCCGCGCCCGCGCCTGCGACAGCGCCGGGCCGGTCGGCACCGGGGTACCCGGCCGGACCCGCGCCCCGGGCATCCGGAACGCCCGCGCCAGCACCATGTCATAGCCCTGCCCGGTGAACAGGCAGCAGGTGATCACGCACAGCAGGGTCATCGCCGCGCCCAGCGCCCGGTCCAGCCGGCACCGGTGACCCCCGGCCACCGCCCGGCCGATCACCCCCGACGCGAGCAGCTCCGCGATCAGGCCGTCCCTGCGCAGCTCGCCCAGCCACGGCTCGTCGTCCCACAGCCCCGGCCCGGCAACGGCCCTGGCAGCCAGGCCCGGGCCCGCATCATCACCCTGGCCTGCGGGAACAGCAGACGGCCCGCCGGCGGGCATGACAAGATAGGCAGACAACGAGGCTCCTGCGGCAGACGTGATGATTCGACACCACACGTCCTACCAGGAGCCTCGTTTCATTTCCCCCGCCGTCACCGCCCCGCTCCCGCAGCGTGACCAGATAGCAGCACCCCGCACCGAACCGGACACCACGCCTCAACCAGCAACAGAAGTCCCGGAACTAAAGGGCAGTGCACTAACAACGCTTCATGATCAGATCATGGACTTGAGCTGCGGCGATGTAAATTCAAGAGGTCAGTGATGCGAAGGATACTCATCGAGCGAGGTTTCCGGGCAGCCTCGCCGCGTCGCCCGTGCCATCGTCTCAAAGCTGTCGCTGCCCGTCGCAAATTCGGCGCCCGCGATCTCACGTCCGGCCCTTCCTGCACGTCTGCCTGGTGAGGCCTGACGCAAGCCTGACGCAGGCCAGGCAACGGAAGGGAGCAGACGATGACATCGACGACAGGCGGCACCCACGCCGCCGGGCACACGGTGCTCGCGACGAGCCTGGGCGAGCTGACGGTGGTCCGGGAGGAAGAGGCCGTGACCGGACTGTACTTCCCGCGGCACTGGCCCAAGCCAGACAGGACGACGTTCGGGCCGCGCGCTGACGCCGGATTCGAGGAGGTCGCGCGCCAGGTCGACGAGTACCTCAACGGAAACCGCAGCTCGTTCGAGCTGTCGCTGAAGGTCAGGGGCAGCGAGTTCGACCGCCGGGTCTGGGACGCGATCGCCGGCGTCCCTTACGGAGAGACGACCACGTACGGCGAGATCGCACGCAGCCTAGGGCCAGGCACCGAGCCGCGCGACGTCGGCGCGGCAGTGGGCCGCAACCCGCTATGCATCGTCATCCCCTGCCACCGGGTAGTCGGCGCCACCGGCAAGCTCACCGGCTACGCGGGCGGCCTGGACCGCAAGCGGGCCCTGCTCGAGATCGAGCACGCGGGGGCACTGCGGGCGGCGCGGGCCAGCGCGGCGGGCCGCTGGTGACCACGGCTGGCAGATCACGGTGAGCGAGATGCCGGCGAGGGATTCCTCGCCGGCATCTCACGCTACGGCCCTCTCGATCGTCTGCCGGGTGCGTGCCCAACAGGCACGGCAGGCACATCCACAGCCCAGGAAGAGAGGGACGAATCATGTCGACCGAGGAGAATAAGGCCGTCGTGGGCCGCTGGTTCAGCGAGTTCTGGGGCAAGGACTTCAACCCCGCGGTAATCGACGAGCTCGCCGCCCCGGACATGCGGTTCGAGTACTCGCTGCACGCGCCCTTGCGCGGCCGGGACGCGGTGCGCGCGTTCGCAGGGAAGTTCCGTGCCGCGTTCCCCGACCTGAACTTCTGGGGCACTGCCGACCTGATCGCCGAGGGCGACTACGTGGTCGGCCAGTGGGAGGGCGGTGGCACGCACACCGGAGACGCGTTCGACGACATGCCGTACGGCCCGCTGCCTGCTGCTACCGGCAAGGTGCTGCGGTTCACGGGCACCACGGTGCTGAAGGTCGAAAACGGCCTCATCACCGAGGAGGTCGGCCTCGACGACGGCGTCACCGCGCTCCGTCAGCTCGGCCTCATTCCCGAGGCCTGATGACCGGCGAAGCCGCCCGGCGTCTAACGGCGCCGGGCGGCTTTCCATGCCTGGTACCGCTCCGGGCAGCAGACGGCGCAGGGCCGGTAGCCCGCCGCGGTGGCGGTGGCCTCATCGGCGAAGAAGACCCGGTGCCGCGTGTACCCCCCAGCGGCGATCGCCCGCAGGGCGGACGGGCAGTCCAGCCGGCCGTACACCCTGGTGCGCCGGTGACCGCCCCACCGCCCCTTCGCGTCCGACTCGTACGGCTTGCCGTCCGCGCCGATCAGGGTGTAACTCACGCCGCGTCATGAAAGACGAGACCGAGCGTGTGCCGCTGCCCGGAGCGGACCACGGACACGCCGTGCCTGACCGGGGCCGCCGACCAGCCCCGGGCCGAGCGGACCGGCCGGTCGCGGGTGGTGAAGAGATAACCGCGACAGAACGGGAGCAGGCTAGCCGTACCACGTGACTGTGCACGCGGCCGCTGCTCGACAAGCAAGAACTCTCCGCCGCTATGGTCGACGCCCGGCTCGTTCAGGTTGACGACGACCTGGAGCGGGAACACCAGGTCGCCGTAGAGGTCACGGTGCAGCGCGTTCCAGTCGCCCGCGTGGTAGCGGAGCAAGATCGCGGTCGACTTGCCCTGCCCGGCGGCGTGGCACATGCGCAGCCACTCGTCCAGGGTGTCCGGCCACGGGGCCGGGCGGCCGAGCTTGGCCGCCCAGTCCCGCGCGATCGGCACCAGCCGCGGGTACAGCGCCTGCTTGAGCCGTTCGACGGGCTCGGGGTACGGGGTCTTGAAGTAACGGTACTCCCCGGCGCCGAACCGGTGCCTGGCCATGTCGACCGTGCTGCGGAAGTGCCCGGGCTGGTCGTAGAGCTCCCGGAGCTCCGCTGCCTCGCCGGGGGTGAGCAGCTCGGGCAGCAGGGCGCCGCCGAGGGAGTTGACCTCGGCGGCGATGGCCGTCCAGTCTCCGGACTCGACCCGCTGCCGCCACGGGTCCGTGCTCATGGTGGTCCTGCTCACGGTGGTCCTGCTCATGCTGTCCCTTCCCGCTCGCTCCGGGTCCCCGGCCGCTCGCTCATGCTGTCCCCCGGCCGCTCGCTCATGCCGCCGCCTCCAGCCGCAGCAGTGCCTTCTTCACGTCGGAGCCGCCAATGTAGCCGCCGACCGCACCGTCGGCACGGAGCACCCGGTGGCAGGGGACGACCACGGGCAGCGGGTTGGTGGCACAGGCGGTGCCGACCGCCCGGACCGCCCTCGGGTTGCCGACAAGCTCCGCCACCTGCCCGTACGTGCGGGTCTGCCCGTACCCGATCTCCGGCAGGTGCCGCTGCACGAGCTGCCGGAACCCCGCGGACAGCGACAGGTCGAGCGGCAGGTCGAAGACCCGGCGGCGCCCGCCGAAGTACTCATCGAGCTCCCGCGCCGCCGCGTCGAGCCGCCGCGGCGCGCGCAGCACGCGCGGGCTGATCCGGCCCGCCAGGGTGTCAAGCACCCGGTCGTGGTCCTCGGTGTCATAGGCCACCCGCAGCAGGCCGCGCGGCGTCGCCGCCAGCAGGAGGGTGCCGACGGGCGAGTCGATCGTCGTGTAGGCGATGTCGAGCAGCCCTTCGGCCTCCGCCTCGAGCCCGAGCCTGTCCCGCAGCCTGGATAGCGTGCTCGCGTCGTCCGGCGACGCGAGATGGTTGAGTGACATGTTCACGATGGCGCTCCTTCCCTGGCCGCGCCTGGGTAGTTCTTCCGCAGGTTCTTCACGCCGTCGGCCGCGGCCCTGCGCGCCGCGTCGCTTGTGCCGCCGAGGATCTCCGCGATCTCGGCGTACGCCAGGCCCGCGACGTAGTGGTACGCCACCGCCTGGCGCTGTTTCGCTGGCAGCGCCGCGACCGCCTGCCACAGGTCGCCGTCCTCGGCCCCCGGCACGCCGAGCGAGGGGGCGACCCCGGACGCTTCGGGTATCTCCCCCACCGGGGTCGGGTGCCGCTTGCGCGCCCGGAGCACGTCGATGGCCTTGCGGCGCGCGATGGTGACCAGCCACGCCTCGGCGTTCGCGTCGTCGGGCAGGTCCGGGTAGGCGCGCATCGCGGCGAGGAACGTCTCCGACCACGCGTCCTCGGCGTCATGCGCGCCGAGGATCACCCGGCAGACCCGGAGTACCGCGCCTCCGTTCTGCTCGACGACCTTCTCAAACGGCTGCTTCATGCAGCCTGCCCTTGGTCATGGTCAGCTCCTCTCTCCAGGCAAACGCTCCGCGCGCGCCAAACGTGAGATCCCGCGCCGCCCCGGCGGCGAAAACTGACGATGTTCACCTATTGCGGTCCATTCACTGCCTGTGCACGATAAGTGCGTGGTCAGATCCGGCGGGTCACATTCAAGCACGACGGGCACGCGGCGGGCGGCTCATGCGCACTGAGGTCCTGTCCGAGCATCCGGACCTTATGCTCGCCGGCATCGAGCGCGAGCGGCGCCGCGGCGCGATGGAGCAGCTGGCGCGGGTCGAGTCGCTGCGCGAGGAGCGCCGCCAGGCACGCTCGGGAGGCAGGTGGCTCGCCTGGCTGCGGCTCGCCTTCGCCGTGTCCGGCGCGAAGCGCGAGGCCACGCGGCAGCATCTGGTCTCCGCCTTGCCCACGGCGCGAGAACAGACCATCTTGGCGGGCCGGAACGCCGAGCGCCGGGTGGCCGACGAGCTCGCGGCGGCGTTGGACGACGAGTGGCTGCTGCTGCGCGGCTACTGCAACTCCGGCGGCGAGATCGACGCGCTCCTCCTCGGCCCGCGCGGCCTGTTCGCCATCGAGGAGAAGTACCGGAGCGTCCGGGTCTACGTCCGCGGTGACGAATGGACGGCCGAGCAGATCGACAAGTACGGCAAGCCGCGCGGCGGGCGCAGCCCCATGCGGGACGGGAAGGGCCGGTCGCCGAGCCAGCAGGTCAGCGAGCCGGCCGCGGCGCTCTCCCGCTGGCTGAGCACGAACAAGCGGGGAACGCCGATCACCCCGGTGGTGCTGCTCACCCATCCAAGCGCCCGCATCGGGCTGATGCGGGATCCGACGGTGCGGGTCGAGAAGTCGGTCCGTGGCCTGCTGTCCCTGATCGAGCGGTCCCGCTACGCGGTTGACGCCGGGCGCCGCGCGGACATCGAGCGTCTCGTCCGCCGCGACCACGAACTCCACGCGGCCAAGCGCGCTCGCTCGTGAGCCCTGCTCAACCCTTAGCCGATAAGCGACTGCGTGCCGAGGACGATGGCGAGCGCGAGCCGTTCGGCGTCCTCGGTGCCCGGCTCGGCGGTGTAGACCATGATCCGCAGGTCGTCGCCCCTGACGACGAGCGTGTCGCAGTCAAGGGCGATCGGGCCGACACCGGGGTGGTCGATGACCTTGTGCCGGGCCTGATCGCGGTCCAAGCCGACCTCGCTTGAGTCCCACAGTTCGACAAAGCGCGGGCTCTGCGCGGTCAGCTGGGCAATCAGCCGACGGAGCTCGCGGTCGGCGGGGTAACGGGCCGCGGTCACACGGAGGTCAGCGACAAGCCCGGCCTGCAGGCGGGCGTGCTCCGCAGGCGTGTCGATCACGCGGCCGCCAGGGCCGACGAGGTTGCGCCAGACCCCGTTGCGCTCAAGCCCGCGCCACGATGTTGTCTCGCCCATCAGCGCGTCGTAAGGACGATTCGCCACGACCAGGTTCCACATGGCGTCGTACACGGCAACCGGGGTGTGCGCCAGCCGGTCGAGCAGGCGCTGCACGCTCGGCGTGATCCGGGCCGAGACAACATCGCGGCCCGGCGCGGCCAGCCCCGCGAGCCGGAAGAGCAGTTCCCGCTCGGCGTCCGACAGCCGCAGCGCCCGGGCGAGAGCCTCCACCACCTGCGCTGACGGTGAGGTTGCCCGTCCCTGTCCAGCCGGGTCAGGTAGTCCACCGAGATGCCCGCCAGCCCGGCGAGTTCCTCGCGACGCAATCCGGCGGCACGCCGGCGGCCGCTGGCCGGCAGGCCCGCTGCCTCCGGCGCGGCACGGTCACGCCAGCGCCGCACGGCCTGCCCGAACTCCCATGACTCCATGTATCCAGTCTCCGCTACGCGGCCCGCGTTGTGGTGGCCCTGGTAGTCCTACGAAAACGGGACCACTTCCTGCGGGGATGCGCACGACGCAGGCTGGGCGCATGACAACCACACTGATCACCGGATCGAACAAGGGTCTCGGCAAGGAGACCGCCCGGCAACTGATCGCCGCTGGGCACACCGTCTACATCGGGGCACGGGACGAGGCCCGCGGCCGCGCGGCCGCGGGGGAACTCGGCGCCCGCTTCGTCCGGCTCGACGTGACCGACGACGCGTCCGTCGCGGCGGCCTGCGCGCGGATCGAGGCCGACGGCCAGCTCGACGTGCTCGTCAACAACGCCGGCATCGAGCCGCGCCTGGCGGGCAACGCGATCCCCGCACCCGCGGACGAGACGGCCGACTCCCTGCGGGTGACGTTCGAGACCAACGTCTTCGGGCTCGTGCGGGTAACCCGCGCCTTCCTGCCGCTGCTGCAGAAGTCCGCCGCGCCGGTCGTCGTCAACGTTTCCAGTGGCCTCGGGTCGCTCGCGGGCCTGAGCGACCCCGAGAGCTACACGCACTTCTACCCGGCCCTCAGCTACCCGGCGAGCAAGGCGACGGTCAACGCCATCACGATCCCGTACGCCAAGGCGTTCCCCGGCATCCGGATCAACGCGGTCGACCCCGGCTACACCAGCACCGACCTCAACGGCCGGACCGGGACCCAGACCGTCGAGGAGGGGGCCGCGATCATCGTCGCGCTGGCGCAGGTCGGCCCCGACGGCCCGACCGGCACATTCGTCTCCAGCCACGGCCCGGTCGCGTGGTGAGCCCGATGAGTGACATCGGACCGGGTTCATGCCGGGCACGGGCCTCTCCCGGCAGGATGTTGTGGATCGCCATCGCGCTCGTTACGACATCGAAAGAGCTGTCCGGAAACGGCAGCGCGGTCATGTCGGCCGTGTGCACTTCCACCCGGTCGGCGACCCCGGCGGCGGCGGCATTGGCGAGCGTGACTTCGGGCCCGTTGCCGCTCTGGTCCCTTGTCCACCGGTCCGCGCCGACGGCGCGTCCGGCCGGCAGCCGCCTGGCCGCCGCGATCAGTACCGCGCCGCGACCGCAGCCCAGGTCAAGCAGCTGCTCATTGCCGCACAGGCCGGCGCGGTCGAGTTCCCGCTCCCAGATGCGCAGCTTGCCGCGCAGGGTGGTGTGCAGGTATACGCCGGCGCTGGCCAGCAGCACCGCCCCGGGTGGCCGCCATCGCGACCCTGCCCGCCCAGGGATCACACTCGGGTTCTTTCACATGGCGGTAATCCTTCCGTGAGCGAGTTAAACGAGGGCGGACCGGGACGCGCGGGCGGACTCCGCCTGCGCGGGCGGCTCGATGGCCAGGTGCGGCAGGCGGCGGTCGAGCCAGCGGGGCAGCCACCAGTTGGCCCGGCCGGACAGGTACATCACCGCCGGGACGAGCACCGTCCGCAGCACGAACGCGTCCAGCGCGACCGCGGCGGCCAGCCCGATGCCAAACTCGGCGACGCCGACCTCGCTGGCGAACACGAACGTGATGAACACGGCGATCATGATCGCCGCGGCGGCGGTGATCACGCGGGCGGTCTGGGCCTGCCCGGCAAGCACCGACCGGGCGTTGTCACCGGTGCGGGACCATTCCTCGGCCATCCTGCTGACCAGGAACACCTGGTAGTCCATGGACAGGCCGAACAAGACCGCGAGCACGAGCCCCGGCAGGTACCCCTCGACCGGTGCGGGCGCCGCGAGGCCGAGCGCCCTGGTACCCCAGCCCCATTGGAAGAAGGCGGTGAGCACGCCGAACGACGCGGCCGCCGACAGCAGGTTCAGCACCGCCGTGGTCGCGGGGATGAGCAGGCTGCGGAAGGCGAGCACGAGCAGCAGGAAGCTGAAGCCCACGATCGCGGCGAGCAGCCAGGGTAGCTTGGCGCTGGTCACGGCCGCGAAGTCATCGAACGTCGCGGTCAGGCCGCCCACGTAGACGCGCAGCGTGGTGCCGTCCGTGTAGCGCGGTATGACGGTGCCCCGCAGCCGCGTGATCAGCGTGGCGGTGGCCGGGTCTTCCGGCGCGGTGCGGGGAAGGACCTGTGTCACCTCGACGGCCGGCCCTGCACCAGTCCCGGCCTGAGCGGGCCCAGCCTGCACGGCGGCTACCCCGGGGACGGCGGCGAGCGCGCGGTCGAGCCGGTCAAGCGCCGCGCGGTCGCCCGCGGACTGAGTCCGGGCAACCAGGAGCAGCGGGCCGTTGACGCCAGGCCCGAACCCGTCGGCAAGCATCTCGTATGCCTTATGGCTGGTGGCCGACGCGGGGTCGTTGGACGCGTCGGCAAAGCCAAGCCGCAGGTGCAACGCTGGCAGAGACACCACCATCATCACCGCGACGGCACCAGCGGCGAGCACGGCCGGGAACCGGCGCACGGTGTGCGACCAGCGCGCCCACATGCCGCTTCCGCCCGGTGCATCGCCCGGTGCGCGGTCCGCCCCGGCGGAGCGCAGCGCGCGGCGCTGCCGGCGGCTCAGCACACGCGGTCCCAGCACGCCGAACAGCGCGGGCAGCAGCGTGACGGCCGCGAGCACCGTGCACGCCACGGTGATCACCGCCGCGAAGGCCAGGCCGTCGAGGAAGCCCTGGCCGAGCGTGAGCAGGCCGAGCAGGGCGATGCACACCGTGCCGCCCGCGAACAGGACCGCGCGGCCCGACGTGTTGAGCGCGGCCACGGCCGAGCGCTGCGGGTGCAGCCCCGACTGCAGCCCGCGGCGGTGCCTGGTCACGATGAACAGGGCGTAGTCGACCCCGACGCCAAGGCCGATGAGCGCGCCGAGGATCGGCGCTATGCCGTTCACAGACGTCAGGTGGCTGAGCGGCGCCATGAGCATCAGGCCGCTGCCCACGCCCGCCACCGCGGTCGCGATCGGCAGCGCCATCGCGAACAGGGAACCGAACGCGACGAGCAGGATCAGCGCGGCGGCGCCGATGCCGACCGCCGATACGGCCGACAGCGGAGCCTGCTCGGAGTGCGAGACGGCCTGCCCGGCGAGCTCGACCGCCAGGCCCGGCTCCCTGGCGGTCGTCGCTCGATGACGAGGACCTCATCCAGGCCAGGAACTCGGTCGCGCACATCCAGCGGGCCAGCGAGGAAGCCCTGGAGGAGCTGCGGCTGACCGTCGGCCTGCTCCGCCAGCCCGGCGTGGCCGAGCCGGCCGAGCCGGCCGAGCCGGTGCCGGGACTTGACCAGCTTGCGGAGCTGATCAGCTCGTTCGCCGGCGCGGGCCTGCAGGTCACGCACACGGTGACCGGCCGTGCCAGGCCGTTGCCCGAGGCGGTGGAACTGACCGCCTACCGGGTCATCCAGGAATCGCTGACCAACACCCGCAAGCACGCCGGCTGCGATACCGCCGTGGTACGGCTCGGGTATGCGCCTGAGGCGCTCAGCCTCGCTGTCGAGGACGAGGGAAAGCCGGTCACCCAGGGCAGCAGGCACACGCCTGGCGGACACGGCATCGTGGGCATGCGCGAGCGGGTCGCCGCCTTGGGCGGACGGCTGTCGGCGGGGCCGCGGCCCGAGGGCGGCTACCGTGTCTTCGCCGAGCTTCCGCTGCGAGCGTCCCGGATGGAGGACTGGTGACCGGGCCAGGCGCCCCCAGGCCGACGCGCGTGGTGCTCGCCGACGACCAGGACCTTATCCGCGCGGGCCTGCGGCTGGTAATCGACCGGGCGCCGGGACTGGCGGTCGTCGGGGAGGCGGCCACCGGCCACGAAGCGGTGCGGGTCGCCCGTGAGGCGCGCGCCGACGTCGTATTGATGGACATCCGGATGCCGGGCCTAGACGGTCTGGCCGCGACCCGGCGGATCGCCGCGGACGACAGTCTCACCGGGGTGCGGGTGCTGATCTTGACGACGTTCGAGGTCGACGACTACGTCTTCGAGGCGCTGCGGTCCGGGGCTAGCGGCTTCCTCGGCAAGGGCGCGCGACCGGACGCCCTGATCGACGCGATCCGCACGGTCGCCCGCGGCGACGCGCTGCTTTCGCCGTCAGCCACCCGGGGCCTCATTGCCAGGTTCCTCAGGCTCCAAGACAACGAGCCGGCCCGCCCGTCACCGCTGCTCGCCACCCTCACCGAACGCGAGCGCGAGGTGACCGCCCTGGTCGCCGACGGGATGTCCAACACGGAGATCGCCCGTCAGCTCACGCTCAGCCCGCTCACCGTCAAGACCCATGTCAACCACGCGATGACGAAGGTTGGCGCACGAGACCGCGCGCAACTTGTCGTGCTCGCCTATCAGACTGGCCTGGCCTGCGCGCCACGTCCCCGGCCGGCCTAACATTGTCGGATCTGTTCTATAAGTGATAGAACAGATTCGACAGGAAACGAGGCAGGAGGACGCGATGAGCGCCGCGATCGAGGTCAGCCACCTGACCAAGCGCTTCGGAGCCCGGACCGCCGTCGACGACGTGAGCTTCACCGTCCAGGCGGGCGAGATCTTCGGCTTTCTCGGCCCGAACGGGGCCGGCAAGTCAACTACGGTCCGGATGCTCGGCGGGCTGCTCGCGCCCACGTCGGGGGCGGCGAGCGTGGCGGGGGTCCCGGTCACGGCGGACGGGGGCGACCAGGTGCGCCAGCGGATCTCGGTGATGCCGGAGACGCCCGGCCTTTACCTGAAGCTCTCCGTCGCGGAGAACCTCGATTACTTCGCCCGGCTCTACGAGATACCCGACCGCGCTGCGCGGATCAGCCAGGCGCTGACCGCTGTCGGACTCGCCCAGCGTGCGAACGACCTGTGCGGGACGCTGTCCAAGGGCTTGCGGCAGCGGACCGCGCTCGCCAGGACCCTGCTGAACGACCCGCAGGTGATGTTCCTCGACGAGCCGACATCGGGCCTCGACCCGGCGGCGGCGCACGAGGTGCTCACGCTGATCGGCGCGCTGCGCGACCGGGGCGTCACCGTGTTCCTCACCACCCACCGGCTCGATGAAGCGGAGCGGGTGTGCGACCGGGTGGCGATCCTGAACACCACGCTGCGCACGACCGGCCATCCCGACGAGCTCCGCCAGACCCTGTTCAGCCGGACACTGACCGTCATCACCGCGGCCAGGCTGCCCGACCCCGAGGCGGTCTTCGACGGCCTGCCGTCCGTCACCTCCTGGCAGCAGGTACCCCCGGCCCAGCCGGCTCCCCCGGACGGTGCCCTGGCGGGCTACCTGCTGGCCGTGCAGGACCCGGTGCGGGCCGCCCCCGCGGTCACTCGCGCCCTTGTCGCGGCGGGCGCCGACGTCCTGCAGATCGCCGAGCAGCGGGCCTCCCTCGAGGAGGTCTACCTGCAGCTCATCACCGGCGAGGAGAAAGCCGCGGACCGGTCCGGCAAGAAGGGGGCGCTCCGGTGAACATGTCACGTATCGCCGCCGTGGTGCGCAAGGAGTTCGCGGAGTTCCGGCGCAACCGGTTCGTCGTCATGACGGCGAGCATCCTGCCGGTGGTCTTCCTCATCGGCCCGACCGCGCAGATCCTGGCGATCAAGGCCACCACGGCCAGCGCGGCCTTCGACCGGAGAGTGGACTATTCGCTGTTCCTGCCGATGCTCGTCTCCGTGTTCGTCCCGGCAATGCTCGCCGCCTGGTCCGTCGTCGGGGAACGGGACCAGGGTACCCTCGAGCCGGTGCTCACCACCCCGGTGCGCCGCGCCGAGCTGGTGACGGGCAAGGCGCTGGCGATCTTCCTGCCGGCGCTGCTGATCTCCTATGTGGTGTACGGCGCGTTCTTCGCGATCACCCAGCTGTTCGCGGTCGCGCCGGCCGCCGCCGCCGTCAGGCACGCACCACAGCTCTACGCCGCGCTGGTGTTCATCCCGCTGCTGTCCGCGTGGGCGATCTGGGCGGGGATGGCGATCTCGACGCGGGCGAACGACACCCGGGTCGCCTACCAGCTGTCCATCCTGTCCAGCCTGCCGCCGGTCGCGATCGCCGCCCTGTTCTCGTTCAACGTGATCACCCCCGACTTCACGTCCGCGGCGCTGTTCGCCGCCGGGCTGCTGGCGATCGACTGCGCGGCCTGCTTCGGGGTGTCCCGGCTGTTCGACCGCGAGCGGCTCGTCCTCGGGACCCGGACCTGACCTGATGCTGCTGCCCATCGAGCCGGACGGCCCGGTCCCGATCTACCAGCAGATCAGGGACCGGATCGTGGAGGCGATCGCGTCCGGCGTCCAGCCGGCCGGATCGGGGCTGCCGTCCGTCCGGCAGCTCGCCGTGGACCTCGGCGTCAACTTCCACACGGTGAACAAGGGCTACGACGCGCTCCGCCGCGAGGGCCTGCTGCGGATCGGCCGCAAGTCAGGCGCGGTGGTGCGGCGCGACCCGGCGAGCGGCCCGCCGGAGGACCCGGGGCTCATCGATGACTGGGCCGCACGCCTGCACACGCTGCTCGCCGAGGCTGCGGCCCAGGGCATGTCCGCCGCGCAGATCATGGCACACTGCGAGGCCGCCATCGCTGGTTTCGCCTTCCCTCCGGGCGGCTCCACGGCCTCGGCGGGCGGTGGCCGACCGTGACCGTCGCCAGCATGGCCGCCGATGCCACGGTCGGGTTCGCCGGGATCACGCTGGTCCTCGCCCCCGTGGTCTCCAAGCCGACCGTCCCGTTCGGCGTGCGAGTGCCGCCCGAACGAACCGCTGCTCCGATCATCCGCGCCCAGCGCCGCGTCTACGCCTGCCGGACCGCCCCCGTCGCCGCCTGCAGCACGGCCGCCGCTTTCCTCCTGCCCGCGCGTGCCGCCTGGTGGCTCCCCCGGCTCATCCTCGTGCTTGAACTGTGCGCCTGCCTGGCCTGCCTGCAACTCGCCCGCCGCCAGATCATGGCCGTCAAGCAGGCCGAGCGCTGGTTCGCCGGCCACCGTCAGGCGGTCGTCGCCGATACAGGCTGGCGGGCCAGTCCGCCCCGCTTCCCCGTCCGCTGGCTGCTGCCCGCTTTCGTGGTGGTCGCGGCGACCGTCGCGACCGGGCTGCTGCGCTATCCGGACCTGCCCGGCCATCTGACGCTGAGCAGCGGCCGGGTGGTGCCGAGGTCACCAGCTCGCGTGTTCGCCCCGGTGATCGCGCAGGTGTTTGTCACCGGGCTGTGGACCGGCATCCTGCTCATCGTCTACCGCGCCCGCCCGGACCTCGACGCCGCCGACCCCAGCGCGTCCGCCGCCAGGTACCGGACGTTCCTTGGCTGGGTGGCCAGGACGATACTGGCCTTCGCCGCCTGCGTGGACCTCACCATGCTCCTGTTGGGTCTCCGTACATGGCAACTGCTCCGGCTTCCCGGTGGCGTCCCGCTGCTGCCGCTCGTCGCCGGGCTCCTGGCCATCGTCGCGCTGATGATCCGGGCCGGCCAGGGCGGCTTCCGCCTCGCCCCCGCCGGTGACGGCGGCCACGCAGGCCGTGGTCCAGCCACCGCCGACCGGGACGACGACCGTTTCTGGAAGGGCGGCTTCCTCTATGTCAACCGCGACGACCCGGCGCTGATGGTGGCAAGGCGGTTCGGCGCCGGCTGGACCGTCAACTACGGCAATCCGGCAGGCTGGCTGCTCATCGCCGCGATCGTGGCTCCGCCGTTCGCCCTGTCCGCCGTCTTGGCGGCGCTGCACGCTTAAGCAGCGCCCGCTACACATCCCTCGACCTGACCGCGCTTGCCGGACGGGAACCGGACCGGCCACGACTCGGCAACCCCGGCTACGGAGACTGGCCAGGCCCTCGCCCCCTCGACTCCGGCCACTAGCCGCGACGCGGCCGGCCGTCATTGACACGATGACACTGTTATATGACACTGTCGTATGTGGATGCCGGGCCCCGTTACACGATCGCCGAACTCGCCGACGCGAGCGCGGCGGCGCTTGACGCGCTCGGCATTGCCGCCCCCAACGGCCAGGTGCGGAACCGCCCCGACGTTCGCACCATCCGGTACTACAGCACACTTGGCCTCATCGACCCGCCGCTCAAGATGACCGGCCGCACCGCCAGGTACGGCAGCAGGCACCTGATGCAGGTGCTGGCGGTCAAGGCGGCGCAAGCCCGCGGAGCCAGCCTCGCCGATGTGCAGCGGACACTGGTCGGCGCCTCGGAAGAGGAACTGCGGCGCACCATCGGACCCGGGCTACCTGGTCCCCTTGCCCCGGCGACGACGGCTCCGGTGCCGGAGGGCGGCGATCGGCCGCAGCGGCCCGGTGACGCGTTCTGGCGGGTGCCACCCGCGCCGCCCGCTGCCACACCGCTTACCGCCGGACCAGCAACGGCGGCCGGCCGGCCGCGCCCCGGAGACGCCGCGACGCGGCCACGACCGCTGGTCGCGGTTCCGCTGGTCGCCGGCGCGACCCTGCTGATCGAAGGCGCCGCAGCCAACGCCGCCCTCGATTCCCTCGACGCCGCGGCGCTGCACGCCGCGGCGGCCCCGCTACTCGATTACCTCGCTGCGAACGGGCTGCTGCCCGGCCCGCCGAATAGCCAGGGAGCGACATAATGACGACATCCACGGCGCCCGCCGACACCCCCCTGCCGATCGTCGCCGGCCGACTTGGCGACGACAGCACCGCCCTCCCGCTGGTTGCCGTTGAGATTGAAGCGGAGATCCGCGGCCTGGTCGCCACCACCAAGGTGCGGCAGACCTTCCGCAACACCCACGGGACCGGCATCGAGGCCACCTACATCTTCCCGTTGCCCGACCGGGCCGGGGTCACCGCGTTCGCGGCTGACCTCGCCGACCGCCACGTCGACGGCGAACTGCGGGAGCGCGGCCAGGCGCGGCAGGAGTACGACGCCGCGGTCGCCGCGGGCCACCGCGCCGCGATCGCCGAGGAAGACCGCTCCGGCGTGTTCACCACCCGGGTTGGCAACCTGCAGCCGGGCGAGGACGCGGTCATCACACTTACCCTGACAGGCCCGCTGGCCGTAGATGACGGAATGGCCGAGTTCCGTTTTCCCCTTGTGGTCGCGCCTCGCTACATCGCCGGGTCGCCTGGGGAATGGCTGCCGGTTGGCCGCGGCACAGCGGCCGACACCGACGCCGTGCCTGACGCGAGCCGGATCACTCCGCCGGTCCTGTTGCCTGGCCTGGACAGCCCGGTTCGGCTCACGATGCGTGTCCGGCTGAGCGGTCTGGGGCTCGCTCCGGAGGCGATCCGCTCCAGTCTGCACGCGATCGCCGTCACCGCCGACGGCGAAGGCGAAGGCGCGGTCGCGGTGGCCCTGCACCCGGGAGAGCGGCTGAACCGTGACGTGGTGCTGCGGTTCCCGGTCGCGGGCGAGGTCATCCGGACGATTGCCGTCGTAGCCCCCGACGGCGAGGATCCGACGGCCGGCACCTGGCAGGTCACCGTTGTCCCGCCCGCGGCCAGGCAGCACGCGGCACGGGGCCGTGATGTCGTCGTGGCGCTGGACCGGTCGGGCAGCATGGGCGGTTGGAAGATGGTCGCCGCCCGGCGTGCCGCGGCCCGCGTCATCGACTCCCTGGCCGCCAGCGACCGGTTCGCGGTGCTCGCGTTCGACTCGGTCACCGAGCGCCCGCCCGGCTTGACCTCCCTAGCGCCGGCCACCGACCGTGCCCGGTGGGCCGCCATCGAGTGGCTGGCCCGTTTGGAGGCGCGCGGTGGCACCGAGATGCTGCAGCCGCTGCGCACGGCGGTCACCCTGCTGGCCGGCCTGGGTTCCGCCGGGAGCGATGAGGACGCCGGCACGGACATGGGCGCCCGCGACCAGTTCCTGATCTTGGTCACTGATGGCCAGGTGGGGGCCGAGGATCAGATTCTGGCCGCGGTCGCGCCGCTGGCCGGACGAACCCGGATCTTCACGCTTGGCATCGACCAGGCGGTGAACGCCGGGTTCCTGCGCCGGCTCGCCGCAGCCGGAGCGGGCCGCTGCGAGCTGGTCGAGTCTGAAGGACGACTTGACGAGGTCATGACAAGCCTGCACCGGAGGATCAGCCCGCCGCTGGTAACCGGCCTGCGAATTGAGTCCGCCACCGCCGCCTGCGAACTGGCGGCCGGTGAGACAGCCCCGGCCCGCGATCCTGACCTGTTCCCTGGCGCGCCGTGCACCCTGTCCGGTCGCTGGCGGGCCACAACCCCGTCGGCCGAGATCACGCTGACGGTCGTCGGCGACGGCGGGTTCCGCGAGCAGGTCACCGTGGCGGCGGTCCAGCCGCACGAGGCAGTGCGCACCTGCTGGGCCCGGGCCCGGGTGCGCGACCTGGAAGACCGCTACACCGTGGGCACCGGAGATCCCGCGCTGGCTGGCCAGATTGTCGCTGTGTCGCTGCGGCACCGGGTACTGTCGCGGTTCACCGCGTTCGTCGCTGTCGACCGGACCCGGCACGCCGACGTCGGCGGCCAGCCCTTGCCGGTCGTGCAGCCGGTCGAACTACCCGGCGGCTGGATGGCGGCCTCCGCGCCAGCGCCGATGGCAGCCGGGGGCGCGCACGGCTACGCGGGTGCTGCCCCGATGGCGGTCCCGCCGCCCGGAAGCGCCCGGCCGGCTTCGCCGCGCTCCGAGGCAACTCGCGTGCGCCGACCGGTGGCCGCATCCGGGAAGCGCCGGCCGGCAGCTGGCCCGATTCCCGGCGCGCCCGTCCCCCCTGTACATGGGACGCCACCGGGCTCGCATGAGTTCGGCACGAGCGGTACCGCGGACGGCAGCGTCCTCGCCGCGTACGCGGTCCGGGCGGAAGAACTGTTCGCCCGTGTCGAGGAATGCCTGGCCAGCGGCACGGACTGCGGCATCGTCGCCGCCCTGGTCGAGGAACTGGCCGACGACCTAGCCTCGGTGGGGCTGGATGACCGGCTCGTCAGGGTACTGCGGCGGCTAGCCACGGCGCTGCGCTCGTTCCGTAACGTGCGGGCCGAGCTGGCCGCGGCACGGAAGGCGTTCGCCGCCACCGCGACGGTCGCCCCGTCCGCCGACGGCGGCCGGGAGGCCCGTCGCAACTGGTGGCGCATACCCGGCCGCTGAGGAGATGGACCGGCACGGGCCGTGGGCCGGCAGACAGCGCAGATGCCGTAAAAGCCAGCTAACCTCGGTGGGGTGGCTCTTTACGGGTTTCGCGGGATGAGGCCAACCGTTGTCGTTGTGCGGCCCGCCCGTGTCGTGGCCGCGCTAGCCGCGGCGGTCGCGGCCGGGCTGGCTGGCTGCACCTCACCCTCCTCCTCCTCCTCGCAGGCAGGTCATGCTGCGGTTTCCGCGAGCACCCCAGTGCCCCGGTCATCCTCACGCTCGCCCAGCACACCGTCCGAGCCGGCCACCGCCTTCCGGCTGCTGCCCGCTAGCGGTCCGGGGTATCTCGCACCCGGGTCGGATCCGCGGGCGCTGCCCGGGGACGTGCTGATCGCCGACGAGAACAACCGGCGCCTGCTGCTCGTTGACCCGTACGGTCGGATCCGCTGGGTGTTCCCCGGCCCCGGCGCTCTCAGGCGCGGCCAGGTGTTCGGCCCGCCCGACGACGCGTTCGTCTCCCCAGATGGCCGGTCGATCGTCGCCACGCAGGAGGAGGACCAGACGATCTCGGTGATCGACATCGCGACCGGCCGGATCACGCGCCGGTACGGCCATCCGGGGGTGCCAGGATCCGGGCCCGGCTACTACTACCATCCCGACGACGCCATGCTGTTGCCCGGCGGCGAGGTCCTGGTACCGGACATCCTCAACTGCCGGATCCTGCTGCTGTCGGCCGAGGGCATCGCCCGCCAGCTGGGCAGCACGTCGGTAGCGTGCACTCATGATCCGCCGCGCCAGTTCGCCCAGCCGAACGGCGCCTTTCCGCTCATCGACGGGCGTTACCTCATCACCGAGATCCGCGGCGACTGGGTGGACGAGATGAGCCTGGACGGCCACGTGTACTGGTCGGCGCACCCGCCAGGCGTCAGCTACCCGTCCGATGCCAACGAGATCAGCCCGGGCCGCTACATCGTCGCCGACTACTCCTATCCGGGCCAGGTCGTCATGTTCAGCCGCACCGGGCATCTGGTGTGGCGCTTCCGGCCCGCCGGCGCCGCCGCGCTGAACCATCCGTCGCTCGCGCTGCCGCTTCCCAATGGGAACGTCCTGGTCAACGACGACCGCAACGACCGCGTGATCGTCATCAGCACTAAGACGAACCGGATCGTCTGGCAGTACGGGCACGACGGCGTCCCCGGCAGCGGCCCCGGCTACCTCAACAACCCCGACGGCGTCGACTTGGCCCCGCCGGACTCACTGCTGATGACGCACGCCGTCACGATGGGCCGTCCCTGACCGCCCGGCCAGCACCAGGCAACCCTGTCACGGGTGGGCGGGGACCGGCTCGATGCCAGGACCGCGGCCAACCACCGCGACCGTGCGCTCATACGATGCGCGCAGCACTGCGGCGTTGGCCGGGTCGGTGCGCCACGCGGTGCCGGCCGGAAGTACCACGTAATCCGGATGGCGGACCCAGATCGGCACATAGCGGATCAGCGTGACGCGCGCGCCGCGGCTGTCCACGGTGACGGTGAGCAGCACGATCATCCCGTCCTGGGATGTGGTCGGGCAGCAGGCGCTGGTCTGGTTGGAGATCAGGTTGCCCTCGCCGAACACCACGGGCTTGCCGTTGAGGATGCGGACGGGCTGGACGATGTGCACGTGCTGGCCGACGACCGCGGTGATGTCGGGTGAGCGGGTGAGCTTCTCGGCGAGTCCGAGCTGGAAGCTGCTGGGCTGGGCGACGTACTGATCGCCCCAGTGCAGGTTGACGATGACGACCTGCGCGCCGGCCAAGCGGGCGCGGTGCGCGTCGGACAGGATCTGCGCCGCGCTGGCCCGGTTCACCGACCAGGGGTGGGGTGAGGGGATGCCGTTGGTTATCTCGGTGTAGGCCAGGAACGCGACCCGGACCCCCTTGACCGTCATGATCAGCGGCGTTTTCTGCGCGGCGGCCGAGGAGAAGGTGCCGGTGTGCGCCACTCCGGCCCGATCCAGCGCGCGGATGGTGTCATCCACCCCAGTCTGCCCCTGATCGAGCGAGTGCGTCCCGGCCGTGGAGCAGGCACGCCACCCGGTCTGGCGGATCGCGGCGGCCAGGGCGGGCGGGGTGTTGAAGGTCGGGTAGCCGGTGGGCGGGGCCGGAGTCATGGGCGTCTCGACATGACACAGCGCCAGGTCGGCGCCCTGAATGTAGGGCTTTACCTGCGCGAACATGGGAGCGAAGTCGTAGTGGCGGCCACCGCCCAGAGCCAGCGCCCGGTCGAAGACCGCCGAATGGATCAGCAAGTCTCCGCTCGCCTCGACCACGAACTGGACGCTAGGGCTCTGGCTGACGCGGTGCGCCAGGGATGCTGCCGTGCTGGCGCGGGCAGGACTAGCGGCCGGGCCGCCTGGGTGTCCGGAGGCGGTGCACCCGCCAGCAGCAAAGGCCAGCGCAACCACGGCGGACACAATGATCGTGCGCCGCCGCCCTGCCAGGCGCCGCACCGGGCACTGGTGTGGCTGCCGGGGCCCTTGCCCGAAACGACATCCACCCTCGGTCACAGGCGCACTCCGAGTCACCAACTTGATGCTAGCCACGCAGCGCGCGCAGGGCAATCGTCTCTCATATCATCAGATCCACGCCTGGGCGAATTCCTCCGGCCTGCAGGATCAGGCTCCATCGCCGAGGCGGTCACGCGCGCCGCGCAGCGCGATGACCGCAAGCCCGGCGGCGAACAGCAGGCCGATCCCGGTGATCCCTGCGAGACGGCAGAACCGGCGCGTGCGCATCAGGCTTGCCGAATGACTTCGTGCAGGGGCTCAACCGGTGATAGCGGTGGTGTCGGACCAACTCCGCCGGCTGGGCATAGATGCCCCTCCTGAGCGCGTCATGATCCTTAGCGGGAGCCAACAGGGTATTGACCTGGTGGCGAAGCTTTTCATCGACCCGGGTACGCCGGTGGCAGTCGAGTTTCCGACCTACCTCGCCGCACTGCAGGTCTTCCGCTTCTACGGTGCGCAGTTCGTTGATGTGCACGCGGAGGATGCGAAGGAGGCTCGTCTGGCGTATGTGATACCCACGTTCAGCAACCCGACCGGATCATGCGCCACTAGCGCGGAGCGCGACGCGCTCGCTCGTATGTGCCTCGAGACGGGCACCACGTTGTTCGAGGACGACCCCTATCGCGAGCTCGCCTATGATCCGCGTGACCGCCAGCCGATAGCGGCGCGAATGGCCGGCGGGTCTTGGGTGTATCAGGGTTCCTTCTCCAAGACGTTCGCGCCTGGGCTGCGGCTGGGCTTCCTCGCCGCATCCGACGACCTATTCGCGCCCCTTGTCATGCTCAAGCAGGAAGCCGACCGAGGGCTCCGTGTCCTCGCAGACCTGATCCGCGAACATCGGCCATGACACCTTCGGCCTCGCCGTAGCGGGGTCAGTGATGGTTCATGGACCCAGGCTCCTGCCCGCGCTGACCGGCGCAAGCGCGGCCGGAGA
>DASWAE010000160.1:0-1872 GCA_036391275.1 Trebonia sp. | reverse complement strand
GGGATCCTCGACCGGACGCACCTTCGCTTCTTCACGACCCGCAGCATCCGCCGGATGTACGAGGGGCTCGGCTACGAGATCCTCCGCCACGAGGGGATCAACGCGCTGCCCTCGCTGCCGCGGCGGTACCGCCTGGCCAACGCGCTGCTGCGGGGTCGACTGGACGACATGCGGTTCACCCAGTTCGCCACCGTCGTCCGCCCGGCACGGGTCGCGACACCAGGGACGCAGGCGGCGCCGCGGGGTACCTGAGTGCCCGGGCGGTGAGCCCGGGCACTCGGTGTGGACGGCGCGCCAGGTCAGCCGGCGGGCGGCGCCGGCGACGCGTAGGTGAGGCTCAGCGTGCCGCCCGCCCCCAGGGCGACGGTGACGGCGTTCGCCCGGTCATCGCCGAGGGGGAAGTTGAGCGTCGAGC
Source organism: Trebonia sp. (assembly GCA_036391275.1). Classification (GTDB taxonomy): domain Bacteria; phylum Actinomycetota; class Actinomycetes; order Streptosporangiales; family Streptosporangiaceae; genus Trebonia. Next base: position 1,457 of record DASWAE010000160.1, on the reverse strand, counting down.
TCGTCGGGTTGTTCACCGCGGTCGGACCCAGGTAGATGAAGCCGAGCGCGGTCTGCTGGGTCACCGTCAGGTTCCCGGTCACCGCGGTGGCGGTCGAGGGGACGCCACCCCGGCCGGTCACCTGGAACGTGGCCGCGACGTGGCTGCTGAAGGGGCCCCAGAGCCCCGTGCCCGTGCGGGAGTCGAGCAGGCGGGTCGGGGTCAGCGGGACATACGTCGCGCCCGTGGTGTCGGGCACGAAGTAGCCGGTCACGTCGAAGACCCCCTGGGACGTCGGCCAGGGCGGCAGGCGCAGCTTCCCGTAGCCGAACTGGTTGTCCCGGCCCGGGGCGCCGAGGTCCTGCGCGCTCGTCTGCAGGTATGCCTGCACCTGGCTCGCGCTGAAACCGGGGTTGGCCGACTTGACGAGGGCAGCGGCGCCGGCGACGTGCGGGGACGAGGCCGAGGTGCCGGCGAAGCCGCTGTAGGCGCCGCAGTTCGTGTAGCCGCCGAGCGTCGCCGTCGAGACCTGGTCCGGCCCGGCCAGGTCCGGTTTGATGCGGCCGTCGATCGTCGGACCCTGCGAGCTGTAGGGCTCGAGCGACGTCGCCGACCAGCAGACCGCGCCCACGGCGAGCGTCGCCGCGGACGACGCGGGCTCCGGCAGGCTGCCCGCCGTCGTGTAGTACTGGATCTGGCCCGCCTCGGGGAGGAACAGGTCGAACCGCGGCGCAGCCGTCGCCTGGTACTTGTGGATCACGATCCAGAAGTTGCCGGCAGCGCCCGGGTTCGTGTAGCACAGGGCCTCGGTCGGCGGCTGCGTGCCGTCCTGCACGTTCTCCGAGTAGTCGACGATGGTGTTGTTGTCGTCGAGAAGGTAGAGGTCGTAATCCTGCGCCGATGAGGGCCAGTTATCCCACTTCAGGAAGGCGCACTGCGTCTGGCCGGCGCCGATGTACACGCCGTCGCGGGGGTTTCCAGGCGCGAACAGGTTCAAGCCACTGCCGTTGTCGCTGAACGTCCCGCTCCAGTGCTCCAGGGCATAGTTGCCGCCGGCATTGACCCACAGGATGCCGTTGCTCCGGGCATCCGCCGCGATCGCGTCCGGGGTGCCTGCGGCCCCGGAACCGTCGCCGCGGCTGGTGTTGAACCAGCCGACTGGATGCTCGATGACCTGGATGCCGTTGGCCTTGGCGTACGCCTCGGCACTGGCCAGGTCCACCTCGGTGTCGAAGCAGATCAGGTAGAGGGCGGCGGCCGGCGCCATCTTGTAGGCGATCTCGGCGACTGCCGTCCCGTGGTCCGACGCGGTCGCCAGCTGGCCGCCACAGTAGTCCTCGGTCGTGACCGAGGCGGGCAGGTCGCCGCTCGCCTGGGCCGTCGCGTAGCCGGCGAACCCGAGGTCGATGACCGCGACCTTGACGCCGGCGCCGCGTGCGCCGCCGCCCTGCCATGCGCCGGCGTTCGTGGCCGCCACG
>DASWAE010000159.1:0-1866 GCA_036391275.1 Trebonia sp. | reverse complement strand
GGGATCCTCGACCGGACGCACCTTCGCTTCTTCACGACCCGCAGCATCCGCCGGATGTACGAGGGGCTCGGCTACGAGATCCTCCGCCACGAGGGGATCAACGCGCTGCCCTCGCTGCCGCGGCGGTACCGCCTGGCCAACTCGCTGCTGCGGGGTCGACTGGACGACATGCGCTTCACCCAGTTCGCCACCGTCGCCCGGCCGGCCCGGGTCACGACGCCAGGAACGCAGGCGGCGCGCGGTGCCTGAGTGCCCGGGCGGGGAGCCCGTGCACTCGATGCGGACACGGCGCCAGGTCAGCCCGCGGGCGGCGTGGGCGAGACATACGTCGCGCTCAGCGTCCCGCCCGCCCCCAGGGCGACGGTGACGCCGTTCGCGCGGTCATCGCCGAGGGGGAAGTTGAGCGTGGAGCTGGTCGGGTTGTTCACCGCATTGGGGCCCAGGTAGATGAAGCCGAGGGCGGTCTGCTGGGTCACCGTCACGTTGCCCGTCACCGCGGTGGCGGTCGAGGGGACGCCGCCCCGACCGGTCACCTGGAAGCTCGCCGCGACGTGGCTGCCGAACGGGCCCCAGAGTCCCGTGCCCACGCGGGAGTCGAGCAGGCGGGTCGGCGTCAGCGGGACGTAGGTCGCGCCGGAAGTGTCGGGCACGAAGTAGCCGGTCACGTCGAAGATCCCCTCGGTCGTCGGCCAGGCCGGCAGGCGCAGCTTCCCGTAGCCGAACTGGTTGTCCCGGCCCGGGGCGCCGAGGTCCTGCGCGCTCGTCTGCAGGTATGCCTGCACCTGGCTCGCGCTGAAGCCGGGGTTGGCGGACTTCACAAGGGCAGCGGCGCCCGCGACGTGCGGTGACGAGGCCGAGGTGCCGGCGAAGCCGCTGGCGGCGCCGCAGTTGGTGTATCCGCCGTACGTCGCGGTCGAGATCCGGTCCGGGCCTGCCAGGTCCGGCTTGATGCGGCCGTCGATCGTCGGACCCTGCGAGCTGTAGGGCTCGAGCGACATCGCCGACCAGCAGACGGCGCCGACGGCGAGCGTCGCCGAGGACGACGCGGGCTCCGGCAGGCTGCCCGCCGTCGTGTAGTACTGGATCTGGCCCGCCCCGGGGAGGAACAGGTCGAACCGCGGCGCTGCCGTCGCCTGGTAGTTGTGGATCGCGATCCAGAACTCGGCTGTCGCACCCGGGTTCGTGTAGCACAGGTCCTCGGTCGGCGTCTGCGTGCCGGACTGTGGGTTCTCGGAGTAGGCCACTATGCCGTTGCTGTCGAACAGGTACAGATCGTAGTCCTGGGCCGAGGTCGGCCAGTCGTCCCACTTCAGGTGGGCGCATTGCGTCTCGCCGGCGCCGATGTACACGCCGTCATAGGAATCCCCGGGCGCGAACAGGTTCCAGCCGGTGCCGTCGTCGCTGAACGTGCCGCTCCAGTGCGCCTGCGCCTCGTTGCCCGCGGCATTGACCCACAGGATGCCGTTGTTCCGGGCATCCGCCGCGATCGCGTCCGGCGTGCCCGCGGCCCCGGAGCCGTCACCTCGGCTGCTGTTGAACCAGGTGAGCGAATGCTGGATGACGTGGATGCCATTGGCCTTGGCGAACGCCTCGGCGGTGGCGAGGTCCACCTCGGTGCCGATGCAGATCAGGTACAGGGTGGCGGCCGGGGCCATCTTGTAGACGATCTCGGCGACTGCCGTCCCGTGCTGGGACGCGGTCGCCAGCTGGCCGCCGCAATCGTCTTCGGTCGTGACCGAGGCGGGCAGGTCGCCGCTCGCCTGGGCCGTCGCGTAGCCGGCGAACCCGAGGTCGATGACCGCGACCTTGACGCCGGCGCCGCGTGCGCCGCCGCCCTGCCATGCGCCGGCGTTCGTGGCCGCCACG
>DASWAE010000158.1:0-35316 GCA_036391275.1 Trebonia sp. | reverse complement strand
CTTCTGCATCCCGTCTTCGGCCGCCCGCGGCGCGGGCCGGTACGTGGAGGGGCCCTACCGCTGGAAGATCATCGAGGGAGCCGGCCACTTCCCGCACGAGGAACGGCCCGGGTCCTTCGACGCTGAGCTGCTCGGCTGGCTCGCCGACCCAGAGCCGGACCGGTGACCGCCCCGGCCCGCCGGGACAGGGATGGCGCGGGGCGGGCGCGGAGCGCGCGCCCGCGGGACGAGCTCGGCCGGCCGCTCCCCCGGTCGGCGGCCCAGGACGTGCCGCGCGTCCCCGACGACCTGGTGGTATCCGCCGCCGAGGCGGCCGACCTCGGCGGCCGGCTGCTCGCCGAGGGCCGGCCGTTCCACGCCCATGAGGTCTTCGAGGCGGCATGGAAGTCAGTGCCCGGGCCGGAACGTGAACTCTGGCGTGGCCTTGCCCAGGTGGCGGTGGGGCTCACCCACGCGAAGCGGGGCAACGCGCGCGGCGCGGTCGCGCTGCTGCGCCGGGGCGCCGGCCACGTCGCCGCGTTCGCCGGCACTCCCGGTGAGGTCGACGCGGGCTTCGTCGCCGCGGGGGCGACGGATCTCGCGCTGCGGATCGAGCGGGACGGCCTGGCGGACATCGCAGAAGCCGACCTGCGGCTGGCCCTCAGGCCAGGCGCCAGGTAACCTTCCGGCCCAGCCTGGGGTAACCCTCAGGACGGGCAACGGAGCGGGGCGGGTTCAGTCACAGCCCATGGTCGTGGTCGGGTCCGTCTGGCCGGCGCCCAGGCGCGCGTCGGCGGCGACCTCGGACGCGGTCAGCGCGAACCCGGTATGCGCCGTGTCGACCGCGGCCGCGAACACGACCCCGTAGACCTTGCCGGAGGTGCTGAGCAGCGGGCCGCCCGAGTTACCCGGCTTGACGTCCGCCCTGATCTCGAAGATCTGCCGCTTGACCGTCCCGGTCTGGTAGATGTCCGGCCCGACCGCGGTCTGGGTACCGCCGATGCGCGCGGCCGCCGGGGTGAGGCCCTCGTCGAGCGGGTAACCGGCCACGATCGCGCTGTCGCCGGCCTGCGCCTGGTCGTCGAACTGCAGCGGGGTCAGCCGGAGGCCGGGCACGTAGAGCACCGCGATGTCCACCTGGGGGTCGTAAAGGACGACCCTCGCCTTGTACTTCACCCCGTTCATGGTCGTCACGGTCTGGTCCAGGTTCACGCCGGCCACCACGTGCGCGTTGGTCAGCACATGGTCCGGCGCGTAGACGAAGCCGGTCCCTTCGATGCTGCGGTTGCAGGCCGACGCGGTGCCCTGCACCTTGAGCACCCGGCTGCGGGCCGCCAGGTAACCAGGGCTGTTCACCGCCGCAGGGTCCGGCGAGGCCACCGCGAACAGGTGAGCGGCACCAATGCCGCTGAACACCTGCGGGAACGGGCCGCTGGCGAGCAGCCGCCGGAACTCGGAGAACATGGTCTTCGCCTGGGACGGCATGACCTTGTCCATCGTGCCGAGCACCGCCGAGTTGTTGACCTGCCTGACCACGACGGGGAACGACGACGCGGTGAGGACCGAGCCGATCGCCCAGGCGATCAGCAGCATCGACAGGATGCTGACCGCCGACCCGCCGATCGAGTCGAGGGTCGTGGACGACGGGCTTGTCATCGCCTGCCGCACGTAGGCGCCGATCGAGGACGCGACGAACTGGCCCACGATCGCGAAGCTGACCAGCAGGACGACCGCCACCACGTCCTGCTGTGTAGGACCGCCGACAATGGCCCGGGAGATGGCGGGACCGTACTCGGCGCCCAGCACCGCGCCGCCGACGAAACCGATGAAGCTCAGCGAGCCAATGATGAAGCCCTGCCGGTACCCGGACACCGCGAACAGGGCGGCCAAGGCGAGCAGGACGAGGTCGAGCAGATCACCGCGCACAATGTCCACGGTATCCGCTACCGCCCAATAACAGGGAGCCATCGGCGACCTCGGTCGCCCCGCTAGGCTGCCCCCCGCGGCAGCTCCCGGACCGTGCCCGCGTCCCAGGGGCGCTCCCATCCGCCGAGCGCGAGCAGCCGGTCGGTGATCAGCGCGGTGAAACCCCAGATCAGCATCGAGTTGATGCCGAACGCCGGGCCGGTCCTGCCGCTCCAGTGCCTGAGCATGAACCGGTTCGCCGGGTCGGCGAGGGCCGCGACGCTGATCCGCTCCACCGCCGCGACCTCGCGGATATCCACCGGCCAGACCGCGCTCGGCACCCGCCACCACGCCAGCACGGGGACGACGCGGAACTGGCTGGCGGCGAGGAACAGCTCGGGCAGCGTGCCGACCACGTCGACCCCGGCGGGGTCGAGCCCCGTCTCCTCCGCCGCCTCGCGCAGCGCCGCGGCGACCGGGCCGGCGTCGTCTTTCTCGATCTTGCCGCCGGGGAAGGCAGGCTGGCCGGCATGGCGCCGCAAGCCCTCGTTCTTCTGGATGTACAGCAGGTCGGGACCGTCGGTCCCCTCGCCGAAGAGCACGAGCACCGCCGAGTGCCGCCCGCCGGAGGCCGGGGGCCTGGCCACCCGCGGCACCTCCATCACCGCCGCCGCCGCGGCGAGCCGCCGCAGCCACTCCGGGGCCTCGCCTGATGCCCCGCTGGCCGGCGAGCCAGCGCCGGTCACGAGAACGGCCCCGCCTTGACGAGCTTGGCCGCGGTCGCGGCGTCGGTCGGGCCGAGGCCGAGTGACGGGCACCAGTCAGCCACCGGGCAGGCGCCGCAGGCGGGCCTGCGCGAGTGGCAGATCCGGCGGCCGTGCCAGATCAGCCGGTGGGAGAGCAGCACCCAGTCCCGTTTGGGTATGAGCTCGCCGACCTCCGCCTCGACCTTGACCGGGTCATCGCTCGTGGTCCAGCCGAACCGCCGGGACAGCCGCCCGAAGTGCGTGTCCACCGTGATGCCGGGGATCCCGTAAGCGTTGCCGAGCACCACGTTGGCGGTCTTGCGGCCGACGCCCGGCAGCGTGACCATCTCCTCGAGGGTGCGCGGCACCTCGCCGCCGAAGCGCTCGACGAGCGCGGCCGACAGCCCCATCACCGACTTGGTCTTCGCGTTGAAGAACCCGGTCGGCCGGAGGATCTCGGCCACGTCCTCGGGGTTGGCCGCCGCCAGGTCCTCGGGCGCCGGGTACTTGGCGAAGAGCAGGGGCGTGGTCAGGTTGACCCGCTTGTCCGTCGTCTGCGCGGACAGCACCGTCGCGACGAGGAGCTGGAACGGGTTCTCGAAGTCCAGCTCGCAGTGCGCGTCCGGGTACGTCTCAGCGAGCACCCTGTTGATCTTCCGTGCCCGCCGCACCAGGGCGGTGTGCGTCTCGGGGGTCTTGACCGCCATGGAGTTCAGCGTACCGAACCCCCTCACAGCACCCTGGCGGCCAAGTTGAGGAATTCATTGCGCCCGCGTTACGCACGCCCCCAAGCCAGGTAACAACGCGCTCCTACCGTCCTTGGACATGAGCCGCGCACACCGCATTGAATCCTGGAACCCAGAGGACGCCTCTTTCTGGCGGCCGCCGGCCGCCGCATCGCCCGCCGCAACATGTGGACATCGGTGGTCGCTGAGCACATCGGCTTCTGCGTCTGGTCGCTCTGGTCGGTCCTCGTCCTTTTCATGACCCCGAAGAACGGCTTCTCGGCGTCCACCGCCGACAAGTTCCTGCTGACCTCGCTCGTTACCCTGGTCGGCGCGCTGGTACGGCCGGGTTACGGCTGGGCCGTGACCCGGCTCGGCGGACGGACCTGGACCACCGCGTCCGCTCTCGCCATGGTCATCCCGGTGGTGCTGGCGCTGGTGCTCATGGGGCACCCGGGCGCGCCGTTGTGGGCGTTCCTGCTGTGCGCGGCGGTCAGCGGCCTCGGCGGCGGCAGTTTCGCCTCCTCGATCACGAACATCAACTTCTTCTTTCCTGAGCGAGAGAAAGGCCGCGCCCTCGGCATCAACGCCGGCGCGGGAAACAGCGGCGTGGCCACCGTGCAGCTCATCGGCCTGCTGGTGATCGGCACCGCCGGGACAGGACACCCCCGGGTGCTGCCGCTGATCTTCATCGCGGCGCTGCTCGCGTCGGCTGCGCTCGCCTGGACCCGCATGGACAACCTGCCGGGGATGCGCACCGCTGGCACCGTCTACCGGTCAGCGCTCAAGGACCCGTGGCTGGCGGAAACCGGCCTGAGCAAGGCCTCACCCACCTCACTCACCTCACCAGCGGAAGAGACAGGCCAGGACACCGAGAAGGAGCCAGCGCTGCGATGAAACATGTTGTCGTTGTCGGGCACGGCATGGTCGGGCACCGGTTCGTTGAGGCGCTGACGGCACGCGCCGGCGCCGGCCAGTTCCGGGTGACGGTGCTGTCGGAGGAGCCGCGGCCCGCGTATGACCGGGTGGCGCTCTCGTCGTTCTTCGACGGCGCGGGCGAGGCGGCGCTGCGGCTGCCGCCGGTCGCCGAGGTGCCGGGCGTGGACCTGCGGCTCGGGGTGAGCGCGGCCTCGCTGGACCGTGCGCGGCAGGTAGTCGTCACCGCGGACGGGTCGGCCCTGCCGTATGACGAGCTGGTGCTGGCGACCGGCTCGTACCCGTTCGTCCCGCCCGTGCCGGGACATGACGCGCCCGGCTGCTTCGTGTACCGGACGCTCGACGACCTGAAGGCGATCAAGGCGGCAGCCGAGGCGGATGGTTGCGGCAACGAGCCGGTTATAGGCGGCCCAGTGCCGCAACTATCTGGCAGCCCGGCCGCTGGAGTGGTCGTCGGCGGGGGGCTGCTGGGACTTGAAGCCGCCAACGCGCTGCGACTGCTCGGCCTCGCGCCGCACGTTGTCGAACTCGCGCCGCACCTGATGGCCGTGCAGGTCGACGAAGGCGGCGGCGCGCTGCTCGGCCGGCTCGTCACCGGCCTGGGCGTGACATTGCACTGCGGGGCCGCGACAGTGCGGGTGCTGACCGACCCGGCCAGCGGGCGAGCCACCGGCGTGGAGCTGGCGTCCGGGGCGGTGATCAACGCCCGGATCGTGGTGTTCGCGGCCGGGGTCCGGCCCCGTGACGGGCTCGCGCGCGAGTCCGGGCTGCCGCTCGGGCCGCGCGGCGGCGTGGCCGTTGACTCGGCGTGCCGCTCGGCGGGCGACCCGCGCGTGTGGGCCGTCGGCGAGGTCGCCGCGCTCGACGGGCAGGTCTTCGGCCTGGTCGCACCGGGCTACGCGATGGCCGAGACCGTCGCCGACCGGCTGCTCGGCGGCACGGCGACCTTCCCCGGGGCCGATCTGTCGACGAAGCTGAAGCTGCTCGGGGTGGACGTGGCGTCGTTCGGCGACGCGCACGCGCGGACCCCGGGCGCGCTGTCGGTGGTGCTCAACGACCCGGTCCGGCAGACCTACGGCAAGCTCGTCGTCTCGGACGACGCGCGGACCCTGCTCGGCGGCATCCTGGTCGGCGACGCGTCGCGGTACGCGCTGCTCCGCCCGCTGGTCGGGTCGCCGCTGCCCGCGGACCCCGCCGCGCTGCTCGCTCCGGAGGGCGGGGCCGGCGGGACTGGCGGCGGTACTGGCGACGGGGCTCGCGGCGCCGGCATTGCCGCGCTGCCCGACAGCGCGCAGCTCTGCTCGTGCAACGCGGTAACCAAGGGCGCGCTGCTGTCCGCGATCGCCGACGGCGCGGTGACCGACGTGGCCGGGCTCAAGGCCTGCACGCGGGCGGGTACCGGGTGCGGGTCGTGCGTCCCGGCGCTCAAGCAGCTGCTCACCTCGGCCGGCGTCGCCCAGTCGAAGGCGCTGTGCGAGCACTTCGCGGTCTCCCGCGCGGAACTGTTCGAGATCACCGCGGCGACCGGGATCCGCTCGTTCACCGAGCTGATCGAGCGCCACGGCCGGGGCCGGGGCTGCGACATCTGCAAGCCCGCGGTGGCCTCGATCCTGGCGTCATTGCACACCGGTGATCACATCCTCGACGGCGAGCGCGGCGCGCTGCAGGACACCAACGACAGGCACCTGGCGAACATGCAGCGCAACGGCACGTACTCCGTGGTGCCCCGCATCCCCGGCGGGGAGATCACCCCGGCGAAGCTGAAGGTGATCGCGGAGGTCGCGGAGGATTTCGGGCTGTACACCAAGATCACCGGCGGTCAGCGGATCGACCTGTTCGGCGCGCGGCTGGAAGAGCTGCCGCTGATCTGGCAGCGGCTCACCGACGCCGGCTTCGAGTCCGGCCACGCCTACGGGAAGGCACTGCGCACGGTGAAAGCGTGCGTGGGCTCGACCTGGTGCCGCTACGGCGTGCAGGACTCCGTCGGGCTGGCGATCGAGCTTGAGCTGCGGTACCGCGGCCTGCGCTCGCCGCACAAGCTCAAGGGCGGGGTGTCCGGCTGCGCGCGCGAGTGCGCCGAGGCCCGGTCCAAGGACTTCGGCGTCATCGCCACCGAGGCCGGCTGGAACCTCTACGTCGGCGGCAACGGCGGCTTCCGGCCCCGGCACGCGGAACTGCTCGTGTCGGACGTGCCAACCGGGGAACTGGTCGCGGTCCTCGACCGGTTCCTGATGTTCTACATCCGCACCGCCGACCGGCTGCAGCGCACCGCCGGGTGGATCGAGGCGATGGACGGCGGCCTTGACCACCTGCGCGACGTGATCGTCAACGACAGCCTCGGCGTCTGCGCCTCGCTCGAGGCGGCCATGGCCGCGCACGTCGCGAGCTACCGGGACGAGTGGCGGGCGGTCCTGTCCGATCCGGAGCGGCTCGCCAAGTTCGCTTCCTTCGTCAACGCCCCCGGCCTCCCCGACCCCGCCATCTCATTCACGGTCGAACGCGACCAGCGCATCCCCGCGGGTCCGGGCGCCCGATGGCAGCATCCGCCATCGCATCGGGCCCCCGAACCCGCCCCCGCCTGGGGGACGGCCCCCCGGGCCCCCCGCCTGCCCGCCCGCTGCTGCCTGTGGAGCCACGATGACTGTTATCACCCGGGGGGGCGACCTCCCGGTGTCCCTCGACGCCATCGACATTTCCCTCGCCTTGCTGTCCCCGGAGCAGGGCGCCGCGGTCCTGCTCCCCGACGGAGGCTCGGCGGCGGTGTTCCTCCTGCACGACGGGTCGGTGCACGCGGTCGGCAACCTCGACCCGTTTTACGGTGCCCCCGTGATCTGCCACGGGATCGTCGGCGACCGCTCCGGCGCGCCGACGGTGGCCAGCCCGCTCGGCAAGCAGGTGTTCTGCCTGCGCACCGGCCGCTGCCTGGACGTTCCCGGGACCGCGCTCCCCGTCTTCGACGTGCGGGTTCGCGACGGCGTGATACGCCTGTCAATCCCCGGTAACGCCGGCGAAATGGCCGTAGGGGCATGATGAAACCCATGCCCGCTGTTATCCCGCAGGGTCACGGGCCCGATCGCGAAAACCGCGATCGTATCGGGCCCGCAACCCCGCCCTCCTCCCGGGGGGACGACCCCCCGTACCCCCCGCAAGGCGACCCGGCGGATCACGGGCCGCCGGGTCGCCATCTCGGCTCAGCCCCGCTGGCCGGTTACACGGTGGGGGTGACGGCGGCGCGCCGGGCCGAGGAGATCGGCGGCCTGCTTGAGCGGCGCGGCGCGACCGTGCTGCACGCCCCGGCGCTGCGGATCGTCCCGCTCGCGGACGACAGTGACCTGCACCAGGCGACGCTCGACCTCATCGGCACGCCACCGGACACCGTAGTCGCGACGACCGGCATCGGCTTCCGCGGCTGGATGGAGGCCGCCGAGGGATGGGGCGAGGCGGACCGGCTCCGCACCGCGCTCGGCCAGGCGACCCTGCTGGCCCGCGGGCCGAAAGCCACCGGCGCGATCCGCGCGGCCGGGCTGCGCGAACTGTGGTCGCCCGCTTCTGAGTCGTCGGCCGAGGTGCTGCAGCGGCTCCTGTCGGAAGGCCCGCTGCACGGACGGCGGATCGCGGTCCAGTTGCACGGCGAGCCGCTGCCCGACTTCACCGACGCGCTGCGCCATGCTGGCGCGACCGTGATACCCGTCCCCGTGTACCGCTGGACGGCCCCGGTCGACGTCGGCCCGCTTGACCGGCTGCTCGAGGCGATCGTCGCCGGCACCGTCGACGCGGTCACGTTCACCAGCGCGCTCGCCGCGACCGGACTGCTGCGCCGGGCGGCGGAGTGCGGGCTGCACGGCGCGCTGGTCAGCGCGCTGCGCGACCAGGTCGCCGCCGCTTGCGTCGGCCCGGTCACCGCTGGCCCGCTGCTCGACCAGCACATCCCGGCTACCTGGCCGGAGCGCTACCGGGTCGGCGCGCTCATCAGGCACGTCACCGAGGTCCTCGCCACCCGCGCGCGCGTGCTCACCGCGGCCGGCCACCGGCTTGAGGTCCGCGGCTCGGCGGCCGTCGTCGACGGCTGCCTGCGGTCGGTCCCGCCCGGGCCGATGGCCGTGCTGCGCGCGCTCGCCCGCCGCCCTGGCTGGGTGGTCGCCCGCGCCGACCTGCTCGCGGAGCTTCCCGGCGGCGGTGCCGACGAGCACGCGGTGGAGGCCGCGATCGCCCGTCTCCGCTCCAGCCTCGGCGCACCGAAGATCGTCCAGACCGTGGTCAAGCGCGGCTACCGCCTGGCGCTTGCCATCTGACGTCCCGGCCGGCCCGGCCGGGGCGTTGTCGGCATGCCACAGGCGCCCCGGCCAAGCGCGATGGCGTCAGCTGATTGCCCCGGGCTGGCCGGCGGCGTAGCACTGGAAGTATGCGTACCAGGGCAGCGATCATCAGGGAACCGGGCAAGCCGTGGGAGGTCACCGAGCTTGAGCTCGACGAGCCGCGGGCGGGCGAGGTCCGGATCAGGTTCATGGCCGCGGGGATGTGCCACTCGGACGAGCACCTGCGGACCGGCGATTCCACCGGGCGGCTGCCCATGGTCGGCGGGCACGAGGGAGCCGGGGTGATCGAGGCCGTCGGCCCCGACGTGACCCGCGTCAAGGTCGGCGACCACGTGGTCTGCTCGTTCATCCCCGCCTGCGGAACCTGCCGCTACTGCTCGACCGGCCGCCAGAACCTGTGCGACTGGGGCGCGCAGATGATGACCGGGATGCTGGCCGACGGGACCTTCCGGTTCCACGACGACGGCGGCGCCGACCTGGGCGGCTTCTGCATGCTCGGCACGTTCGCCGAGCGGGCGGTGATCTCGCAGAACTCCTGCGTCCCGATCGAGCGGGACATCCCGTTCGAGGTGGCGGCGCTGACCGGCTGCGGCGTGCCGACCGGCTGGGGCACCGCGGTGTACGCGGCCGGCGTCCGGGCGGGCCAGACCGTGGTGATCTTCGGCGCGGGCGGCGTGGGCACCAACGCCGTCCAGGGCGCGCGGTACGCGGGCGCCGCGCACGTCATCGTGGTGGACCCGGTGGCGTTCAAGCGGGACAACGCGCTGGCCTTCGGCGCCACGCACGTCTTCGCCAGCGCCGCCGAGGCACAGGAAGCGGTCATCGAGCTGACCTGGGGGCAGCTAGCCGACCACGCGCTCATCACCATCGGCGTGCTGACCTCCGAGGTGGTCGACCAGGCCGCGGCGATCGTCGGCAAGGGCGCCCAGGTGACGATCACCTCGGTCGGCAAGTCCGCGGAGAAGCAGATCCAGCTGGCCGCCAACGGCAGCGTGGTCGGCTGGCAGCGCCGGATCCAGGGACATGTCTTCGGCATGTGCAACCCGCTGCACGACATCCCCCGGCTGCTCCGCCTGTACCGGGCGGGCCAGCTCAAGCTGGAGGAGCTCATCACCGGCCGGTACACCCTCGATGAGATCAACCAGGGCTACCTGGACCTTGACGACGGCAAGCTGATCCGCGGCGTTATCCGCCACGAGGGCTAAGAACCCGGCTTCCTGCCCAGGTCGTAGGCGAAGTCCACGGTCTCGGTATAGCCGCCGTCGCTGTCGCGGTACGGGCCGAGGGCAGCCGCCAGGTCGGCGTCGAACGCGGCGCCCTGGTCACCGAGCACCGCCGGGGGCAGCATCGAGGTGGAGCGGATATACCCGGTGAGCTCCGCCAGCGTCCACCGGTGCCCGATGTTGAACTGGTAGCGGCCGGCCGCCGCGAATCCGGCCTCGGACAGCACCTGGGGGTCGGGCCGCCGCTGCTGCGGCAGATCCCAGCCCACGGGGGCCCGATGCTCCGCGCCGAGGCGGACCCGCCACCGGTCCACGGTGGCGGCGAGCGCGCGCTGCCAGGCCGCCTCGCCCGCCCAGGGCCCGGACGACCAGCACAGCGCCAGGCAGCCGCCGGGACTGAGCCAGCCGAGCACCCGGCGGGCGACCGCGTCCCGGTTGAGCCGGTGGAACGCGTTACCGATCACCGCCAGCTCGAAGTACCCTGGCTCACAGCTGAGCGTCTCGGCGTCGGACACGACCGCCCGGATCTCGCCCGCCCCCGCCGCGGCGGCCTTGTCCCGCACGAGGTCCACCATGTCCGCTTCCCTGTCCACGGCCCAGACCTCACGGAACAGGCGGCGCAGCGGGAAGGTGAGCTGCCCCGTACCGCAGGCCAGGTCGAGCAGCCGCCCCTGCCCGGTCACCCCGGCCCGCCGGACCAGGTCGTCGAGCATCGCGTCCGGGTACGGCAGCCGGTACCGGTCGTAGTGCCCGGCCGTGCCCTGGTAGAGGTCGCGCGCGAACCGAACCTCGCCGCCCGTTTCGTCCGTCACGCCTCGTCCTTCCGCCGCCCGGAGACCGGTCCAGGTTTCCGTGCCGATGTCGTCCCCGCTACCTGGTTGGATGGAAAACATGAGCCTGCCGCTAACGCATTATCCCGCGCTGTCCCGTCCCGACCTGCTCGCTCCGGTCGTCGAGGCAGCGCTCGAGAACCTGCCCTGGGCGGACCAGGTGCGGGTGGCCCAGATCGACCCGACGCTCGCCGACACCGCGCAGTTCTGCACGGCGTACGGCATCACGCTCGAAGAGAGCGCGAACTGCGTGGTCATCGCGGGCAAGCGTGGCGGCGACACCACTTACGCGGCCTGCATGGTGACCGCCACCACCCGCGCCGACGTCAACGGGCTCGTCCGCCAGCACCTTGGCGCTCGCAAGGCGTCCTTCGGCGCGATGGACGTGGTCACCTCGCTGACCGCCATGGAGTACGGCGGCATCACCCCCATCGGGCTGCCCGGTGGCTGGCCCGTCCTGGTGGACGACCGGGTCGCGAAGGCCCCGAGCGTGGTCATTGGCTCTGGCATCAGGGGTTCCAAGCTCTGGCTGCCAGGAAGCCTGCTCGCCGAACTGCCGGGCGGGAAGATCCTGCCCGGCCTCGGCCTCGCGGCGAGCTAGCCCCGCCCTAGCCGGCCGGGCTTATCGCGCCCAGCGCGAGCTTGACCGCGATGCCCAGCATCGTCGCCGCGATCAGCAGGTCAAGCACCTGCCAGGCGCGCGGCGTAGCGAGCAGCCCGGCGGCGAGCCGCGCGCCGAAGCCCAGGCCGACGAACCACAGGGTGCTCGCCAGGCAGGCGCCGACGGCGAACCACCACCGCCCGGGGCTGCCGTGCGCGTTCGCGATGGAGCCGAGCAGCACCACGGTGTCCAGGTAGACGTGCGGGTTGAGCCAGGTGAGGGCCATCGCCCGGCGCACTACCGCGGTCCCCTCGCCCGGGCCGGGGCTCGCCGCGGTCAGGGCCGAGGGCTGCCGGGCCCGCCACGCCGACGTCACCCCGTACCAGCCAAGGAAGGCGACACCGAACCAGCGCACCGCCTCGAGCGCCCATCCGGCGTGCTGCACGATCACGCCGATCCCGCTGACCCCGGCGAGGATGAGCGCGAAGTCCGACACCGTGCACACCGCGACGACCCGGCCGACGTGGGCGCGGCGCAGCCCTTGCCGGAGCAGGTAGGCGTTCTGCGCCCCGATGGCGATGATCAGCGAAAGGCCGGTGAGCAGCCCGTCAGAAGAAGCGTTGAGCACGAGTCCGACCCTAGGCGGGCGACTATGTGAAGGCAAACGAAAGTTTCTAAATATCCATTAGCTATGCTTAACTTGACTGGTGGACCTCAACCCGGGCCAGCTTGACGCTCTCGTGGCCATCGCCGATCACGGTTCCTTCGACTCCGCCGCACGGCAGCTGCACATCACGCCGAGCGCGGTCAGCCAGCGCATCCGCGCCCTCGAGACGGCGGCGGGCCAGGTGCTGATCAGCCGCGGCACGCCGTGCCGCGCCACCCCGCAGGGCGAGTGGCTGGTCCGGCTCGGCCGGCAGACCCGGTACCTCTACGACGAGGCGGCCCAGGCCCTGGCCACGGCCACCGCGGTGGAGCTGCCCGTGGCGGTCAACGCCGACTCGCTCGCCGCGTGGTTCCGCGACGTGCTCGCGGATGCGGCGACGTGGCCGGGGACCGCGATCCGGCTGCGCGTCGAGGACCAGGGGTACTCACAGGAACTGCTGCGCGGCGGCGAGGTGCTCGCCGCGGTCACCAGCGACGCCGCCCCGGTGCAGGGCTGCGCCGTCACCCCGCTCGGCGCTCTCAGGTACGTCCCCGCCGCCGCGCCCGCGCTCGCCGACCGGTGGCGGCACGGTGGCGCGCCCGGCTGGGCCGCGATGCCGGTCGTCGCGTTCAACGACAAGGACGACCTGCAGCACCAGATGCTACGGCGGCACGGTGCCGGGCAGGGGCCGCCGGTCGTCCACCAGGTGCCGTCGACCGCCGACCTCTACGAGGCCGTGCGCACGGGCCTCGGCTGGGCCATGCTCCCCGAGCCGCAAGCCCGCGCCGACCTGGCCGCGGGCGTGCTCACCCGGCTGTCTCCCGACGTGATCGACATCCCGCTGCACTGGCAGCGCTGGCGCCTCGACTCGCCGCGGCTCGCCGCGCTCACCGCGTCAGTCCGCACCGCGGCGGCCAGGTACCTGCGGCAAGACGGCACCGCAGTAACTCGTTAGCCAGCGCGACCGCAGCAGGCCGGGCCAGCGCCGCGTCATCCGCTGGCGCGGGCAGCGCCGTCCTGGTCGGGTGCCGGCGCGGTAGAGCGCGCCGCGCCGCCGCCTGCCGCCGGTACCGACGCCGCCCGTACCGACGCCAGGAACCCCGCTGACCTCGGATCGGCCGGGTTCACGTGCCGTCCGAGCACCACGACCGCCACGCGGCGCGCGCCGGCCAGCTTGAGCGCCGCGGCCACCGACTGCGCACTGCCGCCGGAGACCCAGGTGTCGTCCACGACCAGCACGTCCACGCCGTGCACCCGGTCGGCGACGCCTACCCAGCCCGGGTCCACTCCCCGGGCATGCGCCTCCGGCGCTACTACGTCCAGCCGCACCAAGGGCAGTGCGGTACATGACCGGACCAGGCTGACGAGCGGGTGCTCACCCGCCCGCCCCTGCCCGCTCGGCACCACCGCGACGGCTCCCGGTCCCGCGGCCATCCCGGCCGCCTCCCAGACCGACTGCCCGCGGTCAGCGAGGAACGCGGCCAGCCGCTCGCGCAGCCGCGCCGCGGCCGTCGCGGCCTCCGCCGCGGCCGCCCGATCCGACTTGTACCGGCGCAGGTCCTCCGCCAGCCGGCCGCCGCGCACCGCGTACCCGGTCGGCACCACCGCGTCCGCGAGCAGCCCGTCCGCATCGGCCAGCGCGAGTTCACACTGGTAGCACCGGGCGAATCCAGCCCCAGTCGGCCCCCGGCAGGTTCGGCAGAACACACCCAGATGCTAGGCCCGCCCCCCGACAAAACCCCGGCCCAGCTAGATAGTGGATCGTTAGGAGCATCCCAGTACTCCTAACGATCCACTATCTGCCAATTGGCAGCCGCAAAAGTCGGACCCGCGTCCCACAATTACTCTATGTCATCGAATGACTTTATCGTGATGCCAATTCAACGGGATAGCGGGCGCAGCTGGGCAGTGCTCCTCAGTTTTCAGCAGGGGATCGCTGACCGGGATCAGGCGGTTAGGGCAGGCCTGTCGCGGTGGCAGATCGAGCACCGGCTCGCATCGGGCGCGTGGCAGCGGGTGTATCCCGGCGTTTACGCGACATTCAGCGGCCCGCTGTCCCGCGATGCCCAGTTGTGGGCGGCCATTCGACGTGCAGGGCCCGGGGCCATGCTGAGTCATGAAACCGCCGCCGAAGTGCACGGCATCGTCGATACGCCGCTCGGCGCCGTCATCCATGTCACGGTGCCGCTCGCCAGGCGCCCCGCCCAGCACCGGCCGACGCGCGGGATCCTCGTCCATCGGTCGGGGCAGAGCCAGATGCAGTTCCTCGGGCCATTCATCCTGCCGCGAACCAGGGTAGAGGACACCGTCCTCGACCTGGTCGCGGTGGCGCCTACCTTCGACCGGGCTTACTCGTGGATCGCTCGCGCGGTCTCCAAGAAGCTAGTGACAGTGGCCGCGCTCCGCGCGGCTCTGGACGGCCGACGTCGAGTCCGCTGGAGGGAATGGCTCGTTGACGCGCTGGAAGACGCCGAGAACGGCGTTTACTCGTCGCTGGAGCGGCGCTACGTCACGGACGTAGAGCGAGCACACGGCCTGCCGAGGTCAGAGCACCAGGCACGTCGCCTGCTGGACGGCAAGGTCCAGTACAGGGATAACTGGTACCCCGGCTACAACGTCGTTGTCGAGATCGATGGCCCCCACTATCACCAGAACGAACGCACCCAACTGGACAAGGACCGCGACAACAGAAACCTGGCCCTCGACGACGTGAAGACTCATCGGTTCGGCCCGGTGGGCGTGACAGAGCACGCTTGCCAGAGCGCTGCCCTGATCGCCGCCACGCTCCAGCGCAACGGCTGGCGCGGCCTCCCTCACGCCTGCCGTAAGCCCGACTGTGCCGTCGGATCGGACAGGGCGCGGCCAGGACGGAAGACAGTGGATCGTTAAGAGGTCTCTGGTGCTCCTAACGATCCACTGTCTTTGGCGGGTGAGGTGAACCCGGGGATCACCAGGGCGGGGGGCACAATGTTCGGGTGCACACAGACCCGGCTGAGCCTGAGATCCGCACGCTGGCGAGCAGCGTCATCTACACCGATAACTGGACGCGGCTGCGCCGGGACGACATCCAGCGGGCCGACGGGTCCAGGGGGACGTACGCGGTCATCGAGCGGGACGACTTCGCGTGCGTGATCCCCGCGGAGCGCGGGGGGTTCTACCTCGTCGAGGAGTACCGCTACCCGCTGGGCCGGCGGGCCTGGTCGTTCCCGCAGGGGAGCTTCCCGCACGGGGAGGAGGGGTCCCCGGAGGAGCTGGCGCGGACCGAACTCGCCCAGGAGACGGGGCTGCGCGCCGGGCGGCTGACTCGCCTCGGAACGCTGTCGGCGAGCCACGGCTCGTCGAACCAGTACGGTCAGCACTGGCTGGCGACCGACCTCACCCAGGGCGAGCCCGACCTCGAGCCGGAGGAACTCGGCCTGCGGCATGCCTGGGTGAGCAGGGACGAGTTCGAGGCGATGGTCCGCGACGGCCGCATCGTCGATGACACGTCGCTCGCCGCTTACGCGCTGCTGCTGATGGCCGAGCGGCGCGGCGAGGTCAGGCTGCCCTGACCAGGGGGGCGAACAGGTCGCCGTGCTCCGCGACGCGGGCGAGCACGTCGGGGGCGGTGAAGTACAGGTGCTCGGGGGAGCGGCAGGTGGCCACCTCGTCCCAGGTGACCGGGGTGGAGACGGTGGGATGCTCCCTGGCGCGCAGCGAGTAGGGCGCGACCGTGGTCTTCGCGCCGTTGTTCTGTGACCAGTCGATAAGGACCTTGCCAGGACGCAGCGACTTCGTCATGCGCGACACCACGAGCCTCGGCAGGTCACGCTCAAGCCGCTCAGCGAAGCCCTTCGCGAGGGCGCTGGCCTGCTCGGCGGTCAGCTTCCTGTCGTCGATACGCGCATACAGCTGCAGCCCCTTGCCGCCCGAGGTCTTCGGCAGCGCGTCGAGGCCGTCCTCGGCGAGCACCGGCCGGAGCGCCTCCGCGACCCGGCAGCAGTCGGTGATGTTCGCCGGGGCTCCCGGGTCAAGGTCGAACACGAGCAGGTCGGGAGTCCACCCATGCTCTGGCGCGGCCGACCGTGATCCCTTGCCGTGGCCGGGGAAGCGCCACATCGGGACGTGCAGCTCGAGCGCGGCCAGGTTAGCCGCCCACATCAGCGCCGGCAGGTCGTCGATCACCACGTACTCGATGGGCTCGCCCGGCGACTTCGACCGGGAACTGCTGGTCTCTATCTCTCCGGTGCGCACCCAGTCCGGCAGTCCGGCGGGCGCGTGCTTGGCGAAGAACGACTGGCCGTCCACCCCGTCCGGGTAACGCTTGAGCGTCATCGGGCGCCCAGCGACGTGCGGCAGCAGCACCGGGGAGATCCGCTGGTAGTAGTCGAGTACCTCGGCCTTGGTGAAGCCGTCCGAGGGGTAGAGCACCTTGGCCAGGTTGGTCAGGGTAAGGTCCCTGCCGTCCACCTGAACCGCGATCTTGTCGCCTGCGGGCATGTACCGCCTCCGGGGGTCTAGGTTTCCCTTACTACGTCAGCCGGGTCCTTGTCGTCACGCAGCCCCTGGTAGGCAGGGGCGATCATGCGGCCGGCCCGGGTCCAGCGGTCAAACGCCACCGCGATCACCAGCCGGGGCTCTACCCAGACGGCCGGCCTCGCATACTCGGGCGGTACCGGGCCGTCGAACGGGCTGTCTGGCCGCCGCAGCGGCTCAAGCCGCCTGGTCAGCATCCGCAGGGTCTCGTCGGTGAACCCGGTGCCGACGTGGCCGCAGTACTGCAGGCCGTACCGCCCGTCGGCGCCGGTTCCGTAGTAACCGACGAGCAGCGAGCCGATCAAGCCGGCGCGGTTGCCCTGACCGGGCTTATAGCCGGCCACCACGACCTCCTGGCCGAGCGCGTTCTTGAGCTTGCGCCAGCCGCCCGACCGTGCGCCCGGCTCGTAGACCGAGTTAAGGCGCTTGATCACCACGCCCTCGAACCCGTTAGCGACAGAGGCGGCCTGAACCGCGTCCAGGTCCTCGCCGGGGAACATGGGCGGGCACTGCCAGCCGCTTCCGTTCGGCATGACTGACTCGAGCACTTCCCTGCGCTGCGCGTAGGGCAGGCCCGCCAGCGGGCGGCCGTCCAGCTGCAGCACGTCGAACGCCAGGTAGGTGACCGGGACCTGCTCCGCGAGGCGCAGCGCCTGCGCGGGCGACGAGACGTGCATCCGGGGCTGCAGTGCCTCGAAGTCCGGGCGGCCGTCGGTTAGCACGACGATCTCGCCGTCGAACAGCACCTGCTTGTGCGCGACGGCGTGGCCGAGCCCGGACACCTCGGGGTAAGTGGCACTGATGTTCTTGCCGGTGCGCGAGACGAGCCGCAGCCGACCGGTTTCGATGAAGGCCAGAGCACGGACGCCGTCCCACTTGAACTCCACCCCCCAGGCGTCCAGGCCGCGGAGGGGAGCGCTGCCTGACGAGGCAAGCATCGGCGTCAGCGTGGCGGGCAACGGCAGCCGCTCGCGGTGGATCATCCAGTTCTTGCCGCCAGTGGCGAACAGCACGTAGCCGCCGGTCACCCGCTCGCCGTGCAGGGTGACCTTAACCTCGCGCTCGTCCCACTTGACCACCTCGTAGGTCCCCCGGTCCCAGATGGTGACCGGGCCCGCACCGTACTCGCCGCGCGGGATCTCCCCCTGGAAGCCGGCGTACTCCAGCGGGTGGTCCTCGGTGTGCACCGCGAGGTGGTTCACCACGGGGTCGTCAGGTACGCCCTTGGGCAGCGCCCAGGACACCAGCACCCCGTCGCGTTCCAGCCGGAAATCCCAGTGCAGCCGGCGCGCGTGGTGCTCCTGGACGACGAAGATGCCATCGCCGGCTCTGGGCGCCGCCTGGCCTGGCAGTCCCGCGGGAACAGGCTCCGGGGTCCGCGACGGGTCGCGCCGGTCCCGGTACTCCGCGAGCCTGTCCCTGCGGCCCGCCTTATCCTGGCTCACCTCACCTGGTTACCCGTGCTGGGCGCGGTCTACCAGCGCCGCCGGGTGGCGTAGGAATGGTTCCTGATCGCTTCCATCTCCTCGGGCCGCTCGAAGATGGACTGGACCGCGACCCGGCCGGGGCCGGTGAGCCTGACCATGATGTTCCGGTAGTCCCAGGAGTTCCGCCAGAAGGAGAACCCGCGGTTCCGCGGATACTCCAGGTGCAGGTGGACCCGGACGGAAATGTCACGGTAGACCAGCGAGCTCGGCTGGATGGTCAGCGACTCGCCGTGCTTGAGGTCGCGGATGAAGACGTTGCCCTGCGCGTGCAGCAGCAGCAGCCCCGGGCGGTCGGCGGCGGTGAAGATGTCGCCGTACTGCCCCATCGGGTAATGCCACTCCTGCTCGTCGGAGTCGCCGGTGATGTACCAGACGTCGTTGTCGCCCCAGTCATAGCGGATGTTGCCGGTCGCCGTGAGGAACCGGTGCTCCTTCACCCACATCGACTGGCCGTGCTGCATCGGCAGCGCGATGACCTCGCCCGCGTGGTTATCCGACAGCCCGATGTGGCCAGGGCCGTGTGCCTCGACCATGATCAGCGGCAGGCCGGCCATCATCCGCTTCCAGCCGCCGCGCATCGGCATGGTCTGCAGCCGGGTGGACGGGTCCGCCCACAGCAGCACGTGGTGCGAGAAGTAAATCATCTCGTTCTGCGCGAGGTTGAACTCGGCGGCCGGGACGGTCGTGCCGGCGATCTGGCAGTGCGACTGACCGAACTGCAGCTTCGCCATGTCCCTGATCGGCGGCTGCTGGACCCAGCCGGAGTCGCTGACGCTTTCCCTGATGTCGGTCGGGGCACCGCACAGTGGGCAGGTCCGCTGGCTCGCGTCGCTCGGCTGCCGGCAGTACGGGCACACGTACGCGTTCATCGCCGGTTACTCGCCAGATCCGTGATGGTGGTACATGGACTGGATGCCCACCCGGCCGGGGCCGGTCATCTCGGCCAGGTACATGCCGTGCCTGCCGAACATGCCGGTCTTCAGCGGCATCTGCATGGCCTGCATGCTCACCGTGGAGTCCTTGTACAGGAACCCGCCCGGCTCGACCAGGATCTTCTCGCCCGGGCGGAGCGTCCGCTCGAGGACGTTGCCGTTGCCGTGCAGCATGAGCAGGCCGGGGTACTGCTGGGTGACGAACCGGTCCATGAACATCCCGCTGCCGCCGTGCAGCAGGTTCGCCAGGCCCTTGATCCGGACGAACGAGTACCCGATGGAATGGGAGGCGAGCAGGAAGGCGTGCTCGCGGCAGTCAAGCTCCATGCCGGGATGCAGCGGCAGGACCACGAGCTCGCCCGGCGCGTCCCTGGAGAAAGCGATCCGGCCCGGGCCGTTCGCCATCGTGACGATGTGCGGCATGCCGCCCATGATGGTCCGCCGCGGGCCGTTCGTCGGCATCGAGGCGAGCGGGACCGACTCGTCCTTCCACAGCAGGATGTGATGCTCGAAGTAAACGCCGTCCTGCGGCGAGAGGTTGATCTCCGCTACGGGGACCAGTTCGCCTTCCACCTGGCAGGTGCTTGCCGAGAAACGGAACTCGGTCATGTCGCGCAGCCGCGGCGCTTCGCGCCATCCGGAATCGCTTACCTTGTCACGGACGTCAAGCGGTGCGCCGCACGTCATACATGTGGTGGTTCCTGGCTGATTCTGTGCCTTGCACCACTGGCAGAGGATTGCTTCCACAGCACGAGAACATAGCAGTTCAGACCAGCTTGATGCGGTTTTCGTCCGTACTTGAACCCAAGCTGTATCGTTTCGGGTATGGCACTGTTCTCGCGGGAATTTATCGCGGTACCTGATGATCGAAAGGGCCAGATCGTCTTCAAGTGGCCCGATGTCACGATCCGTCGCTTCACGCACGCGATCGTCAACGCCGACGAAGTGGCGCTGTTCGTCAACACCGGCCAGGTCGCGGCGACCATGGGGCCGGGCCGGCACCCAGTCGACGCCGATGAGATTCCGGGCCTGGGCGCGCTCATCGACTTCGCCACCGGCGGCAACGCCTACCGGGCCGAGCTGTACTTCGTCGGCACGCGCGAGTACACCGGGTTCCGGTTCGGCGGGCGCGTTGACGACGTGCAGGACCCGCGCACCGGGCTGGTCGTCACGCTGCGGGTCTTCGGCGAGTACGCGCTGCGCGTCATTGACCCGGCGCGGCTGATCACCAACCTGACCGCCACCGTCGACGTGACCGACAACGAGCGGATCGCCGGGTGGGTCAGCGAGCAGCTGCTCAAGGTGCTCCGCACCAACGTCACCACCCAGGTGGTCGCCAACGGGTGGCCCATCCTCGGCCTCTCCGTGCACTCGCCGGAGATCGAGCAGGCCGCGATCACCTCGTCGAACGGGCAGCTTGAGGCCTACGGGATCGCGCTGACCCGGATGGGCAACTTCGACATCAACCTGGCAGAAGAGGACGCCAAGCAGCTCAAGCAGCTCGCCAAGGACACCTCTTACTCCCAGCTGGCCGGCGGCTTCCAGCAGTACGCCGCGGGCGAGATGGCGCTCGGCGCCGGACAGGGCATGGCGCAAGGCGGCGGGGGGACCGAGGGCGCGTTCCTCGCGGCCGGCTTC
The DNA here is from genome assembly GCA_036391275.1 of Trebonia sp. Taxonomy (GTDB): domain Bacteria; phylum Actinomycetota; class Actinomycetes; order Streptosporangiales; family Streptosporangiaceae; genus Trebonia. Next base: position 14,837 of record DASWAE010000158.1, on the reverse strand, counting down.
GCGCTGCCCGGGATGATGGCCAACTCGATGCAGCAGCAGCAACAGCAGCGCCCGGCGCCGCAGGCACCGCCTGCCCAGGCGCCCGCGCCGACCACCGTGGCCGGGCCCGCCTGCGCGTCCTGTTCCACGCCGAACCCGGCGGGCGCGAAGTTCTGCATGAGCTGCGGCCAGCCGATGGCCCCCGCCGTCAAGCACTGCACCGAGTGCGGCAATGAGATGCCAGGGGGCGCGAAGTTCTGCGCGAACTGCGGCACCAGGGTCGGCTGAGCTAGCCATTCCGGCCGCCGCGGCCGTCCCGTCCGCGAGCACCCGGCCGCGGCGTTGCTGCCAAGGCGAAAGCGGGCCGCCTGCACCCGGTCTGGTGCCGACGGCCCGCTTTGTCGTGTCCAGTCCCGCGGATCGCTAGAACATTGCGGAGCAAAGCGGCATACCCGGCGCTCGCGGGGTTACCTTACTTCTTGTGGCCGGGATAACGATGTTCGATACCGCGCTGAACAACCAGTTTCCCTCCGGCGCGGCCGCGTACGCGGCTTATGTCGACGGCGGCATCGGCGACCAGCCCAATTACGCCTACATCGTGCGCGCCTTCCCCACGGCGCACCATCTGTCGATCGCGCTGTTCGCCGCCCACAACGCGGACGCGCTCGACGTCGAGCCAGGGGCGGCCGCCCCGTCCGAGATTCCCGGCTGGTACGCCCGGCAGGTTCAGCGCGGCATCACGCGGCCGGTCATCTACGCCAGCGCGTCCACCATGAACGACGCCATCCTGCCCACGCTCCGTCAGGCCGGGATCTCCCGCGCGCGGGCACGGCTGTGGACGGCGCACTACGGGCTTGGCGAGCACGTCTGCGGCCCAGGCAGTTGCGGCGCCGTCAGCATCAACGTGGACGGCACCCAGTGGACGTCAAACGCGAGGGGACTTGTCCTCGACCAGTCGCTCCTCGCCGGCGACTTCTTCACCACCACCACGAACCCGACCGTCACGGAGGCGGAATTGCAGTCAGGCCAGCTCACCCCGGGCCACGGCGCGTTCACCGTGATCGCCGTGCCGCCGGGGACGGCCCATCACATCGCCCTCGCCATCGACAACCGCGCCCAGAACCAGCCCGTCGCCCAGCTGCGCGTGGCGTTCTTCGACACGGCGTGGCGCGTCCACCCGGACGTGGTGGTCGACGGCGCCAAGGGACTCGCCGTCCTCGCCTTCCCCAACCCCGCCAAGACCGGCGTCGTGTCCGTCCGCCGCAACGACGCTGGCCTGGCGGCGGTCGGGTACGTCATCTACTGAGCCGGGCATGCCCCGGCGGGGGCGCCGACGGGCAAGGCTGCCGTCCCGCCGGAACCGCCGCGAGCGTACAAAAGCTGCGGGAGGAACTCCCGCAGCTTAGGCGTTCCCGGGAACCTTCCGGAAATCAGGCGTACTTCTGTATCATCGCGCCGAGCGCGGGCAGCGCCGCCTCGATGTGCTTGCCGGCGCCGCCGCGCACCATCTGGTACGCCTTGACGACCGCCGCCCGGCCCGACTGCTGTGCCATGTCGTCGGTCACGGCGAGCAGCGCCTCGGCCACCTCCGGGCCACGCTTGGCAAGGTAGTCGCCGAAGTCGGCGCCCCCGGACGTGTTGAAGTCGGCCCAGTACGGCTCAAGCTGGTAAGCCATCCCAGGAAGCATCGAGCTGATCGCCTCCTGAAGGTAACCGGGAGCGAAGGTGGTGACAACCTTGTAGGCGGCCTTCAGCGGGGCAGCGGTGATGCCCTTGCTTGAGATCTCGTTGTCAACGAGCGCCTGGGTGTCGGGGATGAGGGTCGGGGGGTACGCGGGGTCGATAAGCAGGTCATGCAGCGTGGTCAAGGGATCCTCCTCGAAGGTTATGAGAGAAGAACAAAGTTTCCGGTCGCTACCGTACTGGCCAGGCTGGGCCCAGATGGGGCATTTGACCAGACAGTAACGAATCGCGTGATTGGCCTGTTTGGAAAGTCGCTATTCCGAACGGGTGCGTAGCTTCGCCCGGCCAGCCTGCGTCTCCTTGGCTGCCCGGCGCCCCGCGTGGTGCCGCCACCGGGGCACGGCAGTATGGGAGGCTTGCCGTGCAGTTGTCACCCGGGGGGACGACCCCCCTACCCCCCGGTGCGCGCCCGATGGCTCCGCCATCGTATCGGGCGCGCCGTCCGCCGGCCCCCCGGTGGACATCCGGTCCTCCGTCCACCGGGAGCACGTCGGCGATGCTTGGCAGGGATCACGCGCTCAGCGGCGCGGTCGCCTTCGCGGCGCTGGCGCCGTCGCTCCACGTGCACGAGGCGTTCCTGGCCGCGGGCGTGGTCCTCACCGCCGGCGCCGGCGTGCTGCCGGACATCGACCACCCTGACTCGACCATCTCCCGGTCGTTCGGCTTCCTCACGGAGTGGTTCGCCTGGCTGGTGGACAGGCTGGCCGGCGGGCACCGGCACGGCACGCACAGCCTGCTGGGGATCATCGCGTTCACCGCGGCCGCGTACGGCGCCGGCCTCTTCCAGCTGTCCGGGCCTAAGGCAGCCGCCACCGGGCACCTCGTATTCTCCTGGCACATCGTGCCCGCCGCCCTCATCCTCGCGCTGCTTTACTCAGCGGCGCTGCGGGCACTGCACATCGGCGGGCACTTCGGCGACCTGCTTGGCATCGGTGCCGCGCTTGTCACCTGCTTCACCGGGGCGGACCTGACCCAGCTTCCCGTGTCATCCTGGCATGTCCCGCTGCTCGCGACAGCGACCGGGCTCGGCTGCGCGGCGCACATCGCGGGCGACGAGTTGACGCACGGCGGCTGCCCGCTGTTCTGGCCGGTCAGCATGCACGAGTTTCACCTGTTGCCCCGGCCGCTGCAGATCACGACGGCAAAGCTCGGCGAGACCTGGATCGTCTTCCCGCTGCTGCTTGCCGGCCTCGCGGTTGCGGTGTGGCACGCCACTGGCCACCCGCTCGCCATACCGCAACCGTCGAAATAGCGGCCAAGGAGCCCGGTCTGGCCGGTCCCCGCGATGGCCGCGGCGGGATCGCGTGCACGGTCTTGCGCAAGCCCCGCGGCTCCACGGGGCTTGTCGCCCCCGTGGATAAAGACTTCAGAAGTTACTAATAAAATCTAAAGCAATACCGCAGCTCTTGCCCGGCGCGGCGGACGTAGCAGGTAAAGTCGTGATTACTCGCGTCGCGCAGGGTCCACGCACGTATGCCGCCTGGAGGGTTCGGTTAATGGCCGCGGTCACATCGCTCAAGGTCCCCGTCCTGATGTACCACGAGATTGCCGACATCGCGGCGAGCCCTAGCGGACTGGCGGTCGCTCCCGAAGCCTTCGCCGACCAGCTCGCCTACCTGCACGACGCTGGCTTCACCGCGGTCACCGCCGGGACCCTGGCGAAGAACCTGGCCGGCGGCGCGGAAGCACTACCAGAGCGTCCCGTGGTGCTCACCTTCGACGACGGCTACCGCGACTTCCACAGCCGGGCGCTGCCGCTGCTCAAGCAGTACGGCCACACCGCTACGGTCTTCCAGACCACCGGGTGGATCGACACCGAGCGCGGGCCGAAATGGATGCTGAACTGGCGCGAGCTCTCCGAGATCGCCGAGGCCGGGATCGAGGTCGGCGCGCACTCCCACGAGCACCCGGAGCTCGACCGGCTGTCGGACGACAAGCTGCGCGACGAGCTCGACCGTCCCAAGCGCATGCTCGAAGACAAGCTGGGACTGGCGGTCCCCGGGCTTGCCTACCCGTTCGGCTGCTGTAACGCGAAGGTGCAGCGAGCGGCCCGCGAGGCCGGCTACGCCTACGCCTACACCGTGGCCAACGCGATAGCCACGAGCGGGTCCCGCGTTTTCACCCTGCCGCGGCTGACCGTCCAGCGCACCACGACTATGGAGCGGTTCAGCGACATGGTCAACGGCCGTGACACGCTGACGCTGCGCCTGGACCGGGCTCGTTCCAGGGTCTCCTCCGCGGCGCGGCGAGCCAAGATGGGCCTAGGGATCGCCTAGGCGGTCGCGCTCCAGCGCGCGCCAAGCCGCTGCGCCGGTCACGGGCCAGGCAGGCGCCTAAGGCAGCACCAGTTGCCTGTCGATGAGCACGTACGGCGCGACGTCATGCTTGTCCGCCCACTCGAACACCCGCCTGAGCGTGATCGTGCGCAGCTCCACCAGCCGGTGGAAGGCGGCCAGGTGGTTGGCGAGAGTCCGGTCGGGACCGCCGAGCCGCGGAAACCAGTCGGCATCCCTGAACAGGCCGTCCCTGCCCGCGAGCACGTCGAACCGGTTCCGCGCCCAGCGTTCCGGTGTCGGTTCCTTGGCCAGCCGGTACTGCACCGCGATCCGCTCCACCTCCGCCTGCTGGCGCACGTGCGGTGCGGGCAGTGGCGGCCAGGACAGGTGATCGCCGAAGTAGGCGATGAGCGCCTCCTGCTTGGCGTCTGACAGGTACCGCCGCGGCGCGGTGATCAGCCTGGTCGCCCCGGGGCCCTCTTGCCGCTCCGTCCCGGAGAGGATGAGCAGCCGGAAGCTCTCGCTCTTGCCGGACGCCGCCCCGTGCGGCACCACGGGGATCCACACCGCGACATCCTGCGCAGCCATGGGCATCGACGTCTGCGGACGAAGCGGAACGGCGGACAGCCCGTACTGCTGTACCCGCAACGTGTTCGTGCGCCCGCTGTTCTGGATCATCCAGCAGCCGGTGCGCGGGTCCATGATGACCGTGACCGGGTCCGACGACATTCCCTCGGCAGGCGGGGCCTTGAGGTACTTCCTGGCCGGGGTGTTCTGCCCGCCCTCGACGGAGACGTGCAGGGCGCCGCCCTGGTCGACGGCCGCCGTCGCCCTGGCGCCGGCCGGCCCCATCGGGTGACTTGTCCCGTCCGGCCTGACCTCGTACAGCCAGGCGCGCAGCGTCGGCGCGTCACCGTAACCTGTCCGGCTGACCGTCATGGCGCCAGACTAATGCCGCGGGCGGCGCGCCCGCAGCACTTGAAAGCCCCCGCCGTTTCGCAGCACCGACGCGTCGGCCGCGCGGGCAATAGCGGAAGATAGAGGACATGCGCTTCGTCCACGACACCCTGCCACAGCGCGTCTGCTTCGGTTCCGGCGAGGCGGCGGCCAACCTCAGCGGCGAGATCGGCAACCTGGGCGCGCGCCGGGTAATGCTGATCGCGGCCCCGGAAGAGTCCCACCTGGCCGACACGGTCGCCGCGGACCTCCCGGTGGCGCTGCGCCATGACGACGTGGTGATGCACGTGCCCGTGGAGGTGGCGGACCGGGCACGGCAGGCGGCCGCCGAGCACCACGTCGACGCCCTGGTCAGCGTCGGCGGCGGCTCGACCACCGGCCTGGCGAAGGCAGTCGCGCTGACCACCGGCCTGCCCATCGTCGCGGTCCCTACCACCTACGCGGGCTCCGAGGCGACGCCGGTCTGGGGCCTCACCGAAGGAGCGAAGAAGACGACGGGCACCGACCGCCGGGTGCTGCCCAGGGTCATCGTCTACGACGCCGCGCTCACCATGTCGCTGCCGGTCGAGATGAGCGTGGCGTCCGGGCTGAACGCGCTCGCGCACTGCGTGGACTCGATGTGGGCGCCGAACGCCGACCCGGTCAACGCCGCGTTCGCCGCCGAGGGCATCAGGTCACTGGCGGCCGGGCTGCCCAAGGTGGTAGCGGACCCGATGGACCTCGACGGCCGTGAGCACGCCCTGTACGCGGCGTACCTGTCCGCCACCGCGTTCGCTTCCGCGGGCTCGGGCCTGCACCATAAGATCTGCCACGTGCTCGGCGGCAAGTACAACCTGCCGCACGCCCAGACGCATGCGACCGTGCTCCCGTACGTGCTCGCGTTCAATGGCCCGGCGGCACCGGGCGCCGAGCGGCGGATCGCCGCCGCGCTGGGCACGACCGCCGCGCTCGACGGCCTGGTCGCGCTCAAGCAGGAACTGAACGCCCCGCGCGCCCTGGCGGACTACGGCTTCACCGAGGACTCCATCGCCGAGGCGGCCGAGGCGATCCTGCCGTCGGTGCCCCCGTCCAACCCGCGCCCGGTCACCGCGGCGGACCTCCGGGCGCTGCTCCGCGCCGCGTGGTCGGGCTCCGGCCCGGAGGCCGCCTTCTGAGAAGACGGCAAGAAACGGCATCCATAACGGATGCGGGCGTTTCATTCACCTAATCTTAATGACTTTCGCCCCCTTGAGGTCGCTTTAACTGACGACTCCGGCCTGTTTAAATTGGTGACAAGAAGGCGGGTAAGGGCGTTTGCCAGTGTTTGCTGATGCCTGACGATAAACGAATTCCGAAAGTGCCTGGAGCACGGCGAGGCTACGGGTATCACCCGCCCCCGTTCTGGATAATCGGTTTTGATCTTTTTCCGGAAGGGCTTTCCCACGAATGGATTCACCATGCGCTCCAGGAACCTCGCCCTCGGCTGCGCGCTTGCCGTCGCGCTCGGGTCCGTTCACCCTGGTCCGGGCGGCCGGTGCCCGGTACCGGATCCGCGCCGATTACGTGCGCGGCCCGCGGAACCTCGCGAACCTCAGCGCGGACGGCCCGTGGCTGTACCTCATCGTGGTGAAGTGAGGCGCCGGCGGGCGCGGTGCGGGCGGCCAGGGCGGGACCGGGGTTGAGCCCCGGCTTAGCCAGCGCGCGGTTACCCTGGCATCGTGACGCCTGAGCAACTCGCCAACCTCGCCCATTTGCGCCGCGCCCGCGACCTGATGGACCGCGAGTACGCGCGCCCGCTCGACGTCGCCGCGCTCGCCCGAGCGGCGCTGATGTCGCCCGCGCACTTCTCGCGGCAGTTCCGCGCGGCCTACGGCGAGACGCCCTACGCGTACCTGATGACCCGGCGCATCGAGCGGGCGAAGGCGCTGCTGCGCCGCGGCGACCTGTCGGTCACCGAGGTGTGCCTGGCGGTGGGCTGTACCTCGCTCGGCTCGTTCAGCGCGCGCTTCACCCAGCTGACCGGCGAGACGCCGACCGCTTACCGGGCCCGTGACCACGGCGAGCTGGTGACCGTGCCCGGCTGCATCGTGAAGGAGCTCACCCGGCCGGCCGGCGAGTCGAGCAGGATCAAAGAAGCGCGGACGGCGCTCGCTCGCTAACGTTGCGCGCATGGATCTCACTCTTTCCACCTGCTTCGTGCTAGTCCACGATCCCGATCTCGCACTGGCGTTCTACCGGGACACGCTCGGGCTCGAAGTCCGCAACGACGTCGCCAACGGCGACTTCCGCTGGATCACCGTCGGCGGCGCCTCGCAGCCGGGCGTCGGAATCGTGCTGACCAACTACCTGAACGGCAGCCCCGCCGACAACGACCAGCTCGCCGCGCTGCTGGCCAAGGGCGCGCTGAACGGCGTCAACTTCCGCTCCGACGACGTGGACGCCGACTTCGCGAAGGTGCGCGACGCCGGGGCCGAGATCGTCCAGGAGCCGACCGAGCAGTTCTGGGGCGCGAGGGACTTCGCCGTCCGCGACCCGTCCGGCAACATGGTCCGCATCGAGCAGCCGCCCGCGGGGTAACCGGGGCGTGGCCGGCCGTCCTCCACCGATCGCGGTCCTACCGGCCCGGTTGCCGGAGGCCAGTCGCTGCTGGCGACCAGGCCGGCAGGCGCCTTAGGCGGGGGCTGCCCTCGTGGTCCAGGTGAAGCTGCCCGCCTCGGGAAGCTGCCTGGAGATCTCGTCGGCGACCAGGCGGCCGAGGGCGTCGGCGTCGCGGGCGGACAGGTCCGGGTCAACCCAGCCCTCGACTTCCACCCGCAGCGTCCGGCCGGTCCAGCGCGCACGCGCGTGAGCGTGGGCAACTCCGTGCACCGACCCTGCCGCGGCCTCTGCCCTGGTGATCACGTCCGGGTCCACGCCGTCGGCGAGGCGGTGCATGACGTCGGCGGTGACCTCGTACCCGACGTGGCAGATGAAGGCGGTCACCGCCAGCCCGGCCACCGGGTCACCCCACGGCTGCCCCAGGGCCACCGCGATCAGCCCGGCGAGCGCTCCGGCCGATGACAGCGCGTCCAGCCAGGAATGACGGGCATCCGCGACCAAGGTGGCGGAGTTGATCCGCCTGCCGACCACCAGCTTGTACCGGGCGACGACCTGGTTGCCGACGATGCCAAGCACCGCGCCGGCGATGCCCGCGCCGACGAACGAGGTATGGCCGTGCTCGATGAGCTTGCGGACGCTCTCGTATCCGGCGAAGACCGCGCTCACCCAGATGACCACGGCGATACCGACACCGGCCAGGTCCTCGGCGCGCTCCAGCCCGTAGGGGTACTTCTCGGTCGGCGGCCTGCGGGACAGCCGGAACCCGAGGAAGACCACCGCGCTGGTTGAGACGTCTGACAGGTTGTGAATCGCGTCGCCGAGCAGCCCGACCGACCCGGTGAGGAGCGCGAGCACCAACTCGGCCAGCCCGGTAATTCCGAGGCCGACGGCGCTGACCGCGATGGCGCGGTTCGCCTGCCTCCGCTCGCCCGCGTCGTCACGCGTCCGGGTCAGCGGGAACGCCGCTGCTGGATCACGCTGGCTCTGAGTCTTGTGCACCCGGCCAGGATAGACGAGGAGGGCAGCCGGCCCGGCTCAGCCGTGCACTACGTCCGTGTGGTGGCAGAAGTGGACGCGGCCCGGGGGCAGCGCCCGCATCCGGTTCACCGAGGCGTGCCAGGCGTCCTCGTCGGTGGCCTGGCCGGGCGGGAGCGGGCCGGGCTCGGGCCGGTACTGGCGGGGCGTGTAGGCAGCGTCGCCGATCAGCAGGTCCGGGCCGCCGTCCTCGGTGCCGACCAGCACCGACTGGTGGCCGGAGGTGTGCCCGGGGGTGGCGATGACCGACAGGCCGGGCCGGATCTCGGCGTCGCCGTCCAGCAGCTCGAAGCTGGCGTCCTGGAAGCCGAACCAGTCATAGATCACGGGCGACTCGCGCCGGCACCGGTCAAGCTCGGCCCGTTGCACGTAAAAGGCCGCGTGCTTGAACACCGCGTTCTGGCCGCAGTGGTCGAAGTGCAGGTGCGTGTTGATGACCAGGTCGATGTCGCCAGGGGCCAGGCCGAGGCCGGCCAGGGCGCCAGCAGCGGCGACGTTGACCACCTCCCAGTCCCGGATCAGGTCAGGCGGCCCGCCGATCCCGGTGTCGACCAGGGCGGCGCCGCCCGGGTAAGTAACCACGAAGCCGTGCACCGGCCACGCCTCGGTGCCGCCGGGGGTCGCTCCCAGGTGCAGCCGCTTGATCTCGAGTGACACCGCCCACAGCCCCTTTCCTCGCCCGCGTGCCGGTCCGCACATGATCAAGGTAGCAGTGCCGCAGCGGGGTCACCGGGTTCCCGCGGAGGGTGACGAGCATGGGGACCATAGGCCCTGGTTCGCTGTCCGATCCGCCGGGAGCCTGGCGGTAAGGCTTAAGCGATGTGGTGGGCGCTGCAGCTGCCCACCGTCCTGGAATGCGGGGGGCCCCATGTCTCACACGCCTCACGCGCTGAGGCCGGCCCTGGCGTCGCTGGCCGGAATGGCCCTAGCGGCGTACGCCGGGCTCCAGGTACTGGGCAGGGTGGCAGGGACGACCAGCGCAGAGCGACGGCACGGCGTTCTTCCGGGTCGCGACCGTAGCGGCGCACACTCGCTGGTGCTGCATTCGACCACGCACGTCCCGCAGGGCTGGCAGCGCCACGGGGCAGCAATCGACTGGACCTGGTGCTTCGCGTTGAGTCAGCCTGCGCCGCAGCGAACCCGGGTGCGGCTGAGGGTGCGCGGCAAGACGGCTCCGTGGTGGCTCACCACGCTGTACCAGGTTGCCATCGTCCCAGCCGACTATGTAATGGCCACGGGCATGCTGCGCGGCCTGAAGCGGCGCGTCGAGGCCCGCTCCCCGCCAGCCGCCTCGGGCCGCCAACCGCTTGACCAAGCGACTTACGGTACTTCCGTCGCATCACGCTCAGCCGATCGCAGCGGGACGCCGCTCTGGGGGCTTCGGCGGCAGCCGGGCCGCCTCGCTCTGGCTGTCTTCCGGTTGCCGCTGCGACTGTATCGCCGGAGCGGGAGATTGCTGCTGGGCGACACATTCCTGCTGCTGGTCCACGCCGGGCGGAAAACCGGCCAGCCGTATTCCACCGTGGCGATGGTCTTGAGACACGACCCGCACAGCGGCGAGGCTGTGATCTGCTCGGCCTGGGGCAAGGACGCCGACTGGGTCCGCAATATCCAGGCTCATCCGGCGCTCAAGGTCCAGATCGGCCGGGAATCGTTCACCCCAGACCAGCGCTTCCTGTCCCCCGATGAGAGCGCGGCCGTGCTGGCCGGGTTCCAGCGCCGGCATCCGTACCGGGCGCGGTTGCTCGCGTCGGTGCTGGGCTGGGGAGACCTCCGCTCCGAGGCCGCCGCGCGGGAGTTCGTCAGTACCCGGCCGTTCGTGTCGTTCCGGCCGTTCAGTCCCGGCCGCGAGCCCTCAGAAGGTGATGGACATGACTGATCAAGCCCAAGTCTCCGGGAGTGACGGGCTGCTGGCGGTGGTGACGAACCTGTCGTACTACCACCGGGAGCACGAGAAGTACTACTCGGAAGCGCCACTGGCCGACGCCCTCTCACTGCAGCGCACCGCTCGCACGCTCACCGCCCTGGCCGAACGATGGTCCTTCGCCGAGCCCGCCGCCGAACCCGCGGTCAGCCCTTACGCCGGGGCACCGGACCTGAACGACGCCCGTGCGATTGAGACCAGCGGGGTGCTGTTCATGGAAGGTGAGGGCGAGCCCGCGGAGATCCTCCGGATCAAGTCCGAGCTTCAGGCCCTCGCGGCCAGCAGCGAGCAAACCGGTTCCTGGCTGGCCGCCGCGATGGAGGCCTCCTGGTCCGTGGCGGAAGCGCTGCTCGCCTACCCGCAGCTCGCCGACCTCCTGGGAGAACGGCACCAGATCATCGCCAACAACTGGCAGAACGCCTGCACCGCTCAGCTCATCGCCCGGTACCTCCGCCGGGCCGTCACGGTACTGGAACGAGTCGACTTCTCCCCCGCCGCGCTACGTCAGGACCTCGCCGGGCCGCGGGCTGCGGCGGGGTACCTGTATGCGGCCGCCGAACTGATTAATCACGCCGCTGACCTGTCGGCAGCAAGCTCGGTGCTCACCCACGAAGACGAGCGCCGGTGGCGGAGATTCCACCAGCGCGTGGAGCAGATCACCCGCAGCGGTGCAGCAGGACATGCGGCGCAATGAGCGGTTACTGATCGCGAATGGCGAGCATAACCGCCGCCGGCTGCTCTCCGCTTCGCTGGGTGCCGGTCCTGGTGGCGCCTATCGCTACGGCCACCGCCGCGATTGCCGCGGCCGTGCCTGCGAAGAACGGCGCGCGTGGGCCGAGCGAGGTAGCCAGGAGGGAGGCGACCGGCGCCCCTGCCGCGGCGCCACCGAGGAGGACCAGCGCGAACAGGGACATGACGCGGCCCAGCATGCGCGGTTCGGCCGACTGGAGGGTGGCGATTGTCGTGCCGAGGAGGCATGACCAGCCGGTCCCCACGGCGGCCAGGCCGGCGAGCGCCGCGGGCAGGCCGGGTGCGATCGCGGTGGCGGCCAGCCCGAACGCCATGATCACTGCCGCCAGGGGCAGTGCCCGCGGGCCTGGCATGCCGCGGGCCGCGCGTGCCAGCGTCCCGCCCAGGCTGCCGGCGGCGAGGGCGGTCAGCGCGGTTCCTAGCTGTGCTGGGCCGCCGGCGAAGGACTGGCGGACGAGTGCCGGGACTGACACCTGCGTGGTGAACGCCAGCGTGCCGACCAGCGCCAGGGCCAGCAGCGGTACCCGCAGCTCAGGCGTGTGCGCCACGTAGCTGAGGCCTTCCCGTACCTGGCGGGGCGCCCGGCGGACCCGGGGTGATTCCCTGGCCTGGATCGTGCTCAGCACCGCCACGTCGGCCAGGAAGGATGCGGCGTTCGCGGCGAAGGCGGCGGTGACGCCGGCCACGGCGACCAAGGCGCCGCCAAGCGCCGACCCGGCGGTCATGCCGATCAGCAGCGCCGTGCCGGTGAGCGCAGACGCGCTGGCCGCCTGGTCCGGGGGGACCAGGGCCGGCACTAGCGCCCGCCGGGCTGGCGTGTCGAGGGCGTTGATCACCCCCCAGGCGGTCGCGAGCACGTAGATGACCGGCAGGGTGAGCGTCCCGGTCACGGACGTGAGCGCGTAGGCGGCTGCGACCAGGCCGAGCCCGCACTCGGCGAGCATCAGCAGGCGGCGCCGGTCATGCCGGTCGGCGATCACGCCGAACCACGGCCCGAGCACCAGGCTGGGCAGGAACTGCAGCGCGACCACCCAGCCCAGCGCCTTCGGGTCGTGGCTCTCGACCTGCCACGACAGCGCGACGACCTGCGCCCATGATCCGGTGAGCGAGGGGAGCTGGCCGAGCATGTACCGGCGGAAGGGTTGCGAACTCAGCGGTGCCACCGCCGCGCGGGCGGCCTTCACAGCGAGACGGCGACGGCGACGGCGAGCCCGATCCCGAACAGGTACGTGCCCACCGCCCCGATCAGCCGCGACGTCGTCGGCGCCGCGAGGCTCGGGCTGGTGAGCAGGCCGTACGCGTGTACCAGCCGGGCGGCGGTGGCGCCGGCGATCAACGGGACCGCAACGGCGGCGGGACTGCGCGCGCCGGCCAGCAGGAAAAGGACGATCAGGGTGGGCACGTACTCGGCCGCGTTGCCATGCGCCCGGATCGCCTTGAGCAGCCCGCTCGCCGGGTCACTGGGGAACTGGGACCCACCCGTTTTCCCGGTCACGCCGCGCACCCGGGAGACGTTGAGCCCGAGTGCGAGCAGCATCGCTGCCAGGATCGCCGTGCAGATGATGGCGGTGGTCATGCCGATCTCCTTGCCTGCGTGCCGAGCACGCTGTCGATGAGGTCCGCGCAGAGCGTCCAGCCGAGCAAGGCGTCGGCCTTGCGCAGCGCGCCCACGCTGGTCACGTTCACCTCGATGAGGTACGGGGCGATCACGTCGAGGCCGGCCAGGTGGATGCCATGACGGCGCAGGGTGGGCGCCAGCCGCGAGCAGATCTCCCGGTCCCGCGCGGTGACCGGGGCCTGGGCGGCAGGGTCGCCGATCCGGAAGTCGCCTTCCCGGGGGAACCGGTACACGGCGCCGGCCGGCTCGCCCGCGACCACGAAGATCCGCTTGTTCCCGGCCGAGACCTCACGCTGGAACCGCTGGACGACGACAGCCCGGGTGCCGGCCCGGGTGGAGATCTCGATCAGCGAGCCAAGGTTCGGGTCGTGCCGGTCGAGGCGCAGGACCTCCCGGCCGGAGAAGCCGTCGGCCGGCTTGACCACGGCCGCGCCGTGCTCCGCCAGGAACTCCCGGATCGTGCGCTCGCCGGCGGTGACGACCGTCGGCGGGCACAGGTCGGGGAAGCGCAGGCCGAGCAGGTGCTCGCTGCACGCCCGCAGGCCGCGCGGGTCGTTGATCACCGGCGTGCGCGCGGGATCGATGAGGTCAAGGATGAAGGTCGCGGTCAGGTAGGCCTGGTCGACGGGCGGCTCGGTCCGCATGAAGACCGCGGCCATCTCATCCAGCCAGACGTGCCGCGGTTCGGTGGCGGTGTGCCAGCGTCGCGCCACGGTCCAGCGGTGGTCCCCGGCCGGCCGGGACGGCGCGAGCCGCACCCGGCGGGCCAGCGCCCGCGCCCGGCCGTGCGCCGCTTCCAGCAGGTGCGCCTGGGTGACCCAGACCTCGGCGCCACGTTCGGCTGCGGCATGCATGAGCCCGACGCTGGTGTCGACCGAGGGGTCGAGGCCATCCAGCGGGTCGGTGGCGAACGCGATCCTCATTCCGCACCGTCGCGGGCTAGCAGGGCGGCGGGCCGTGCGGCCCGGGCGATGGCCAGCAGCGCCTCGGCTTCGGGCGAGTGGCCGGCGGCGGCTTCGGTCCAGGCGCGGTGCTGATCCTGGGCGCGGGGCAGGAGAAGGTCGAGCGCGTCATGCCGCGCCCGCTCGTCGTACAGGAGCGACGCAACCACGCCCACCGCCTCGGGGAGGCGCCATAGCGGCTGTGCGTCCAGGTACCGCACCTCGAGGTAACCGCCGCGCGGGCGGACCGGCGGGAACAGCGTGGACAGGTGATACGCGGGCCGTTCCGCCTCCCGGATGGGCAGCCGCGGCGCCGCGGCGGCGAAGGCGGCGTACGCGCCGACCGGGTCGGTGAGGTCGAGGTGCCGCCCGTCGTAGCCGGTGCGGCGCAGGTCGGCGTTCTGCCAGATCCGGGTGCGCGCGCCGCTGAGGCCGGCGGGGCGGCCCGCGGCCGCGGCGGAGTTGGCGAACGCTGCGGCCAGCGGCGGGCCGGCCAGGTTGGCGACCAGCCACTGCTCGCGCCCGGCTCGCCCGGGGAGCAGGTCAACGGCCACCTGCAATGACGCCGTGAGGCGCATCATGCGGCGCCCGTCCGGGCCAACCTCGTCGAACGCCCGCTGCATCGCCAGGTAACGCGGCGTCGGCAGGTGCAACGGGACATCGGCGCAGGAGTGGTAAGGGTTGAGGCCCACCGCCTCGAGCCGGATCCCGCGTGCCGCGGCGATGGCGGCCGCCCGCCGCGACAGCACCTCCACCCCGGCGACCAGGTCCTCGACGGCCGGCCTGGGCGGCGGGCTCAGCTCCAGCTGCCCGCCGGGCTCGAACGAGGGAGCCGCCGCCTTCACGAAACCCGCATCGAACCCGGCCGCCAGTGATGCCGGGGCGACCGGGCGTGGCCGCGGCGTGTCAGTCACCGGGATCAGCTCCAGCTCCACCCCGACCAGCCCCGGGTAACGAGCCGGGACGAACATGGCCTCGACGGCGGCGCGCATGTCCGTGCCGCGGGGCTGGCCGGCCGTTGGGCGGGACATCACGGC
>DASWAE010000157.1:0-43315 GCA_036391275.1 Trebonia sp. | reverse complement strand
GTCCACCATGACCGGGCCCGGCGCGTTCATGCAGTCGCCGACCGCGGCTTGCTCGGCGGCAGCGGCTTCCACCGCCGGGTGCCGGTGGCCGAGCACGACCGGGCCGTAGCTGCACATCAGGTCGACGTACTCGTTCCCGTCCACGTCCCAGATCCGCGCGCCCCGTCCGCCGTGCATGAACTGCGGGTAGGCGGCGGGCAGCAGCGCGGTCGACTGGTGCCCGTACATGCCGCCGGGGATCACGGCCCGGGCGCGCTCTCGCAGCCGCTGGTCCACGGAGTGCCCTGTCGCTTTGGCGGGCTGCTCAGTCATGCGCGCGCTCCATTTCCTGGTCTCGTGGCGTTGCCGGCCGCATGGCCGCGGCGGTCGGCGCCGAGCTTGGCCAGGTCGACGACCGGGCCGGCGGCGGTGCCGGCGGCCGTGGCCCTGATCTCGGTGAGCCGGGCGCTGCCCTGGCCGGGCGGCATGGCCTCGACCGGCCTGCCGAGCACGTCGAGGATGTGCGCCCCGAGCACGGTCACCGGGCCGAGCGGCCCGGCTCCGGGGATCTCGCGCGGCTGGCTGGTCATGGGCTCGTTGTCCGTCTCGTCCCGTCGTGGTCCTTGCGGTACATTGATGGGATATTAGACGGACGTCCGATAAAAAAACAGAGCTCGCGGCGACCGGTTGGGGAGACTGTGGGGCATGCCGAAGATCGTTAACTGGGACGAGCGGCGTGACGAGATCTTGTCCGCCACCTGGCGGGTGATCGCGCGCGACGGCATCGCCAAGGCCACCATCAGGGCCATCGCCCGCGAGGCGCACTGCTCAGCGGGCATACTCGCGCACTACTTCGATGACAAGGCGGACATCCTCGGTTCGGCGCTGATGCTGTCGCATCGCCGGGTCGTAGCGCGCATGGCAGCCAGGGCGGCGGGCCGGACCGGGCTCGACGCGCTGCGCGTCGTCATGCTGGAGGCGCTGCCGCTGGACGACGAGCGCGACCTCGAGGCCCAGATCGAGATCAGCTTCTGGGGACGGGCACTGGGCAACCCGGAACTGCGCACGGTGCAGAACGCCGAGTTCGACCGGTTCGCCCGCCGGCTGCGCGCCCTGCTCGCCGAAGCGCGGGAGCTCGGCGAGCTGCGCGACGGCGTGGACATCGACCTGGCGGCGCACCAGCTGCTCGTGCTGATCGACGGGCTCAGTGCCCAGCGGGTGCTCTACGCCGGCCGGGTTACCGCCGCCAGGCAGCGGCAGATGCTCGACGCTCTCCTTGACAGCTTCCGCCCGTTTCCTGAGCTCACCGGACGCTGAGCGTGCAGGCGCCCGCGGCGGCGCCACGTCGCGGCTGTGCTGCCAGACGATGGCCGACATCCTGCGCCGTCCCATCGGGAGGAAATTCCCGGCCCGGTCCGGGTCAGCGAGCGGTTCGACCCGGACCACGCGCACCGCGACGTCTACGACCATGCCTACGATGCGTTCCTGCGGCACTACCGCGGCAACCGCGCGGTCTACGCGAAGCTGAACGCCCGCGCCGCCTGAGGGAGACCAGGGAATGCCCGGCTGGTTGCGGCAACCAGCCGGTCAGGGGCGGCGCGTTGCCGCAACCATCCGGCTGGCCCGCTGGCCTAGCGGCGGGGATCTGGGGTCAGGTGCGCCAGGTACAGCCGCAGCATCGTCTTGAGCTCGGTGAGTACCGCCTCGTCGCCGTCCGGCGACACGGGCGAAGGCGTACTGCAGCAGCGCGTCCGCTGCGCGCACGGCGGACCGCGCCGCGAGTTCAAGCGCGTCGCCGTCGGCCACGCCGGCGTGCTCCGCGAGCACCCGCTGCACGCCCGCGGCGATCCGCCGGATGGTGAGCGCCTCGACGCCCTCCTCGGCGAGGATCGCGTCAGCCGCCGCCAGGATCTGCGCGAGCCGGGCCCTGGACCGTGCCTGGCGGGGCTCCCGTCGCAGCCGTCCTACCGCGGGCACGATTTCCGACAGTTCCGGCATCCTCTTACGCTACCGGCGCCAGTCACGACGCGCCGGTCACCGCCTGTTGCCCGGGTCACAGGCTGACGTCTGGAGCCGCCTGGCTGCTAAAGGCCGCAGAGCCGGTCAGACAGGTCGCGGAGGCGGCGCCTGGCGGCGATATCGCGGGCCTGCGGGTTCGGTTCGGCCTCGGCGGTGCCGTTGTAGTAGCGGCCGGTAATCCCGTCGAGCCCCGGGTCGGTGATCAGCCGCAGGGTCGCCTGAACGCCTTCTTCCAGTGAACTGGCTGGCTGCCCGCCGGCGTCGAGGACGATCTTGGTCGGCATGAAGGTCGCCGGGTGCAGGCAGTTCGCCGTGACCCGCCGCGGGTCGAGCTCGTCGGCGAGGTCGAAGGTGAACATGATCTGCGCGAGCTTGCTCTGCCGGTAGGCCAGGAAGCCGTCGTACCGCTGCCGCAGCATGACGTCGTCGAAGTCGACCGGCGCCTGGCCCACTGACACGACGTTGACGATGCGAGCAGGGGCGCTGTCGAGCAAGCACGGCAGCAGCCGCCTGGTCAGCGAGTACCCGGCGAGGTAGTTGACGGCGAACCGGAGCTCGTGCCCGTCCCGGCTTTCCATCCGGCTGGCGTCGCCGTTGCTGGTGAAGCCGATGCCGGCGTTGCTGACCAGCGTTCCGATCCGCGGGTACTCGGCTGCGACGCGATCGGCCAGGCCGCGGACCTCGTCCAGCGACGCGAGGTCGGCCTTGAGCCAGTGCAGTCGCCGGTTGCCGGTGGAGGAGGCGATCTCGTCGATCGCCCGCCGCCCGCGGGCATCGTCTCTGCCGTGGATCAGCAGCGTGGCGCCGGCGGCTGCCAGCTCTGCCGCCAGCGCGCGTCCCAGGCCGTCGGTCGCCCCGGTGATCAAGATGGTTTGCTCGTCAAGTGGTCGCATCAGCGCCTCCCTACCCGGCGAACCCGGGCATGATCGTGGTGGCACCGTACAGCGGCACGACCGAGGAGACCAGATGGCCACGAACGCGGACTGGGCCGACGGCGGCCGGACACCGGAGCAGCGGCTCGCGGCGCTTGGCCTTGAGCTGCCAGCGCCGTTCCCGCCCGCCGCGTCCTACCGCTCGGTGCGGTTGCACGGGGACATCGCCTACGTCTCCGGGCACGGGCCGATGCTCAACGGCGCGGCGGTCTACCGGGGCAAGCTCGGGGCAGGCGTGGACATCGAGACAGGCAAGTTGTCGGCGCGGCTGACCGCGCTGAACATTCTCGCCTCGGTCAAGGAGGAAGTCGGCGAGCTCGGCCGGGTGACCGGCTTCCTCAAGCTGCTTGTCCTGGTCAACGCCACTCCCGACTTCGAGTTCCCGCACCGGGTCGCCGACGGCGCGAGCGACCTGCTATCGGCGCTCTACGGCCCGTCAAGCAGGCATGCCCGTTCCGCGATCGGCGTCGCCACGCTGCCGATGGGCATCACCACGGAGATTGAGGCGATCCTCACCCTGAGGTAGGGCCGTCATCCGATCGAGGAGCTGACCGCGACCGGCTGGGTGTCCTGCCCGTTGACGCTGTCGAAGATGCCAGGGGCGTCCTGGAACGCGCCGCTTGGGTTGCCTTGCAGGGTGGAGGACTCGATCCGCAGGGTGCCGCCGCCGGCGTTGACGACGAAGAAGATGGCGCCGCCGCCCTCGCGGGCGGTATTGCCGCGGATGACCGTGCCGGCGACGGTGAGGTCGTAGGCGTTGCCGTCGGTGTAGATCGCGCCGCCGCTGCCGCCGCCCGGGGTGCCGGCCTGGGCGGGGTTGGCGCCCAGGCCGATCGCCTTGTTGCCGGTCAGCAGGCAGTTGATGAGGTCGAAGTTCGCGTAGAGGCCGCTGAGCGCGCCGCCGTTGGAACAGCTGTCGCCGCTGAAGGTGTCATCGGTGAGGTACACCGGGCTGGCCGGGTACATGCCGACGGCACGGATCGCGCCGCCGCCGAGGTCGGGGCCGCTCGCGTAGCAGCTGTCGCCGGTGAATACCGAGTTCACGACCTTGAGCTGGCCGCCCTCAGCGAAGATGGCTCCACCGCCGTACACCGAGCTGCCGGCGACCTGCGGGGTGGCGGAGTAGGCATTGGTGACGGCGAGGTTCTGCACGACGAGCTGCGGCCACTGCTGCTGCCAGCCGGCGTTCATCGACAGGACCCGGGTCTTACCGCCGCCGCTTAGCGTCACCTTCCCGCCGCCGTCAAGCACCACCAGGCGGCTGCTGGCCGGCACGGTGGCCGCGGCGGTCATCGTGATCGTGACCGCGGTCGGCCCGCAGCTGAACGTGATGACGCCGCCGGCGGCGACCGCCGCGATCACCGCCGCCGACGTGCAGCTGGCCGGCGTGCCGTTGCCGATCACGTGGTCCGGGCGGCTGGCGACGACCGCCTGCGCGGCGGCCGGGACGGCCGCCTGCCCGCCGGGGTTGCCCGCGGCGGGCGGGGCACCGTCCGGGCTCGCGGCAGGCGACCGGGGCGCGGTCGCGCCGGAGGCGTGTGGTGCCGCCTTGGCGGCGCGGGCCACGGCGGAGGTGACCGCGACCGGCGCGCCCGTGGCGGACATGGTCGCCACAGCGCCGGGAGCCGTGCCAGGCGAGGCACCGGGCACGGTGCCCGCGCACGCGGTGGCCGCGGCCATCGCCACGCAGCCCACGCCGGCGAGGTCCCGCAGGACCAGGCCGAGGCCGTGCACCGCTCTCATGGCGCATGATGCTAGCCCTGTGGTCCCCGCGAGCCCCTGGCGTGTTGTGGTCTGTCATTCTCTGCTGACTTAAGAACATTACTGTTTACTTATGAAGGTCCTGGCGACGGCGCGTCATCGGTTCGAGGGATCTCTCGCGCGCCATGTCTGGAACGGCCGCAAGGCGGGCCGGCCGTCAGCGGGTTGACGTGACGGCTAGCTCCGAAGCGTTTGCCGCTCGGTGGTGGGTAGTAGGACTTATGCCAGACGAGCGTGAAGGGAGTACCCATGTCCCACAGCGTCTATTCGGTGAGCGAGGTCGTCGGGTCCTCTACCGAGAGCATCGACGACGCGGTTAAGGGAGCGATCAGCCGTGCCTCACAGACCCTGCACAACCTCGACTGGTTTGAGGTGGCGGAAATCCGGGGGCGGATCGAGGAAGGCGGGCGCTGCGAGTTCCAGGTGCGGGTAAAGGTCGGCTTCCGCCTCGATGAACGTCCGTCCTGAGGGGTGCGGCCTCCGGTTCGCCGCTGAGCCGGGCTGTCGTCCGTTATGGTCCGTTTGCCGGTGAGGCGGCTAGGGTAGCCGTTTGAGCACGGTGAGGCGGCTACGGCAGCCGCATGAGCATGTTGCGGAGGACGGGCTGACATGGCCAGCAGCGTGAGCGCCTGGGAGCGGATCGAGCGCCAGAACCTGCGTCGCCGGGAGCGCTGGCGGCGGCACCTGCGACCGGGAGACCGGCCAGATCCCGCGCGGCCCGCGGGGACCGACATGCTGCCGCAGGTGAAGCACATCGTCGTGCTGATGATGGAGAACCACTCCTTCGACAACTACCTGGGCACCCTCGGCCGGGGGGACGGGTTCCCGCTCGGTGAGGACGGCGCGCCTGATGCCGAGAACCCGGATTCCGCGGGCAGCATGATCCGGGCCCATCACGCGCCGTCCACCGCCCAGCTAGAGGGCGTGCCCACGCAGAGCTGGTGCGCGACCCACATCCAGTGGGCCGGGGGGAAGATGACCGGGTTCGTGGCGGCGACCGAGCAGGTGATGCCTGAGGGCCTCGATAAGACCGCGGCCATGGGCTACTGGACCGAGCGGGACCTGCCCTTCTACCACGGTCTGGCCAGCACCTTCCCGCTCGCCGACCGCTGGTTCAGCTCGTGCCTGGGGCCGACGTTCCCCAACCGGCGGTTCCTGCTGGCGGGGACGGCCAACGGACTCATGGACGACCTGCCCTTCAACCTGCTCGACCGGCCGAAGGCGGGCACGATCACCGACATGCTGACCCGGCACGACATCTCCTGGGTCAACTACCGGCCGGCCGGCAGCGACCAGTCCCAGCTCCGCCGCTACCTCCGCTACCGGCGCCGCCGGCTCCGGCACCACCTGACCTCCTACGGCCGCCCGCTGCGCCGGACGAGCGAGGCGTTCAAGCGGGACCTGCAGTTCACCGCGGCCATCTACCCGCTCGGCATCGCCGGCTACATGGCCCACGTGCGCAGCATCGACGACTTCTTCGCCGACGCCGACTCGGGTAACCTGCCGTCGTTCTGCATCGTCGACCCGGACTTCCGCGGCTATTCAGAGGAGAACCCGCAGGACATCCGTAAGGGGGAGAGCTTCGCCGCGGAGGTGATCAACCGGGTCATGCACGGTCCGGCCTGGGCGGACACCTTGCTCATCTGGGTGTACGACGAGCACGGCGGCTACTACGACCACGTGCCGCCGCCCGCGGCGGTCCCGCCGGACGACGTGCGCGGGCGCAACCTGGCCAGCCGCCCGGGCCTGCCGCGCACCCTGCTCAAGCTGCTGTTCCCCGGCTACGTGCGGCACGCCGAGGAACTCGACGCGGGCCCGGACGCCTATGACACCTACGGGGTGCGGGTGCCCGCCGTCATCGTGTCACCCTACGCGCGGCCGGACTGCGTCATTTCCGACGTCTTCGACCACACCTCGATCCTCAAGCTCGTCGAGGAGAAGTGGAACCTGCCCGCGCTGACCCGGCGCGACGCGGCGGCGGTCTCGCCGCTCGGCGCGCTCGACCTGACGGCGCCGCCCGCGTTCCTGACCCCGCCCGAGCTGCCTAAGCCGGCGCTGGAGTGGGGCAGCTGGTAAGCGAGCGGCGCTTGTTGACATCGACGGCGACCAGGTCGGAATCCGGTCCTGCGCCCGTGGCCCGTTAGTCCGGCTATATAACCGGCCCAACGGGCCATGGGGACGTGGCGCGCGGGTCGACGGGCGGTGCTAACTGGGCCGGGTTGATCACCAGCGTGCCGATAGCTACCGCCCCGTCGCCGTGACGGCCGTAGACGGTCACGGTAAGGGAGTAAGTACCTGCCATCGTGGCGGTGCCGCTGAGCACTCAGCCCGGGTGGTTGATTCCCATCTGCCAAGTACCGGGCGCAGTTGCCATCGCCGCCGGCTGCGAGGACTGCACGCCCGGGAGGGGACGCCGACGGTCCCGCCGGGCAGCGGCGGCGCGGATGCTCGATCAGTACACGCAGCCGGACCCCGCCGCCGGCGGAGCCGGACTCGGGTCGCGGCGTCATGCAGCGTGAACCTCTCCGCTGGCGGGTCAACCGATGTTCCTAGGGCGACAGCGGATGACAGGTCACACGAAGTTACGTTTTGTATTGCTGATTAATGAGTTATTAAGGTCTTGCCTGAGCGTTCGCGGTGTTCCTGGCGAATGCCGCGAAGTCCGTCACGGCGCGGTCTGCTTCCGGCAGGAACCCGAACAGGATGAAGGAGTGGACGCTGTCGGCGACCGGGCGGAACGTGACGGGGACACCCGCAGCGCTGGCGTGGTCGGCTAGCCGCTGCGCGGCCGGGAACAGCGCCTCCTCCTCGGCCGCGTGGATGAGCAGCGGCGGGAGGCCGGACAGGTCCGCGCGCGCCGGCGAGACCAGCGGCTGGCCGGGATCGGCGTCCTGGAGGTAGCAGGCGGCCAGCTGGATCAGCGCGATGCGGTTGAGCCACGGGTCGGCGTCGGCGGCGGGGCCGAGGTGGTCCGCCGACAGCGCCAGGTCGCAGAACGGGGAGACGACGTGGATACCCGCGGGCATCCCGGCGGCCGGGCTGCCCGCGCCCGCGTCGCCCCGCGCGCCTGCGTTCATGTCGCCGCCACCCTCGGCAGCGCCGGCGCCGCGCAGCGCTCCGTCGCGTAGCGCCAGCGCGAGACTGAGGGCGAGGCCGCCGCCCGCGCACTCACCACTGAGGATGACCGGCGACTCCGGGTAGTGGCGCGCTAGCCAGCGGTAGGCAGCCAGCGCGTCGTGCAGCGCCGCGGGGAAGGGATGCTCGGGCGCGAGCCGGTAGTCGGGGACGAGCGACCAGCCGCCGGCCGCCTCGGCCAGCCGTCCCGCGAGCGGCGCCGACAGCTCCGCCGAGCCCATGACGTAGCCGCCGCCGTGCAGGTGCAGTACCGCCGGCACGCCGGCTGACGCCGGGCGCCCCACCCGCAGCGCGGGCACGCCGTCGCAGTCGACGCGGGCGGCGGGCCCGCTCCCCGCGGCCGGGTGCAGCCGGCCGTGCATGAACTCGGCGTAGCCCTGGCGCTCGCCGAGCCAGCCCGCCGCCCGGTGGTCGCCGGTCAGCGCGGTGCGCCACAGGTCATAGGCCCGCCGTGCCTGCGGGCGGCGCATCGGGTTGGCAGGCACGGCCATGCTCCGCTCGAACTCCGCCGCCGACTGCCGCGCGGCGGCCACCGGGTCGTGCGCGAGCAGCCATTCCTGCATCGGCGGGCCGGCCGGGCTGAGCCGCTCGAGCCCGCGAAGGTAGCCGTTGCGCGCCCGGACCTGGGCCGGATCACTGGCCTGGCTGTTGCGCAGGTTAACCCGGGAGGATTCGAGCATCCGGGTGGTGCGCCCCTTGCGGCGGAACGCGTACTCCCGCAAGGCGGCCGGCACATCAGGTCCCGCCCGTTCCAGGCAGGCGGCGAGCATCATGGCGTCCTCGAGCGCCATGCCGGCGCCCTGCCCCGCGCTCGGCGGCGCCGGGTGGGCCGCGTCGCCGAGCAGCACGACCCGGTCCGACCCCCAGGCCTCCAGCGGGTCGCGGAAGTAGATCCCGGTGATCAGCGCCCCGTCCATCACCGCGAGCAGGTCCTGCAGCGCCGGGCAGGCGCCCGCCAGGGAGGCGTGCAGGTCGGCCAGGTCACCGGAGGCCGTCCAGGACTCGCGGTGCACCTCGGTGGCGGGCACGAACGCGCTCAGGCTGTACACGCTGTCCGGGTGCCGGCCGTGCCGGAGCGGGTAGAGCAGCACGTGGCGGCGCGGCCCGTACCAGGACATGATCTTCGCGTCGTAGCGGGCCGGCACCTTTTCCCGCGGGATCAGCCCGCGCCAGACCACGACATCGGTGAACCGGGCCTCCCGCTCGCCGATGAGCAGCTGCCTGGTCGCCGAGCGCAGGCCGTCCGCGCCGACCAGCAGGTCGCCGCGCACCTCCTCGCCGCTCGCCAGCTGGACGCGCACGTCGTCCGCGGTCTCCTCGTAGCCGACGACGCGGCTGGCGGTCCGCACGCACCCTGGCGGCAGCGCGAGCAGCAGGCTGGTCAGCAGGTCGGCGCGGTGCCCGCAGTAGTAAGGCTCGCCGTACTTCGCCGCCCGCGGCTCGAGTGACGACGCGGTGATGAGCTGGTCGTCACCGAGGCCGCGCTGCTCGGCGAGGTCGATGCGCGCCGCGGTCTGCCGCCAGTACGCGTCGGCCCCGAGGTAGCTGAGCGCCTTCATCGCGTTCACGTACAGCCCGAGGCCCGCGCCGATGGCGGTGAACGCGGGCGCCTGCTCGAGCACCAGCGGGTCGAGGCCGGCCTTCCGCAGGGCGATGGCGGCGGCAAGGCCGCCGGTGCCGCCGCCGGCGATGAGCACGCGCACTGGATCCCCTAACCGGGCGGGGTAAGCCGCCTCCGTTCTGGATGCTGCGGGGCGGTAAGCGAGGGTCAGCGGCGCCACAGGCGCTGCGTCGCGATGCGGGCGCCCTCCGCCAGCGCCGCGAACTTGGCCCAGCCCACCTTCGGGTCGATCTCCCTGCTGGCGGCCTGGGAGGCGAAGCCGCAGTCGTTGCCGACCATCACGTTCTCCCGGCCGACGAGCTCCGCGTACCGCACGGTGAGCTCGGCGATGAGCTCGGGGTGCTCCACCCAGTTGGCGCCGTTGCTGAGCATGCCGGGGATGATCACCTTGCCCGCGGGCAGCTTGACGTCCTCGAACGCGTGGTAGTCGTGCATGTGCCGCGGGTTCATCACCTCGAACGACACCGCCTGGGCGTTGACCTTGAGCATCGGCTCGATGAAGTCGCGCAGCCGAAGGTCGTAGACGTGCGGGCCCTGGTTGATGCCGTAGCAGGTGTGGTAGCGGATCTTCTCCGGGGGGATGTCCCGCAGCGTGTAGTTGATCAGCTCGACGGTCTCCGCCACGCGCCGGTCCCGCTCGGCGGGCTCGGCGTCCCGGTGGCCCCACAGGTTGGACGCGGACGGGTCGTCCAGCTGGATCAGGAAGCCGGCGCCGATGATCGCGCGGTACTCCTCGCGGGTGGCGTCGGCGAGCGCGGTCACGAACTCCTCGCGTGAGGAGTAGTACTCGTTGTCGTGCTCGGCGAGCCCGGTCGGCAGCGCGGCGGACATGAAGGCCTCGGTATAGTTCTTCCCCGCCAGCGCCGCCCGCAGGTTGGCGAGGTCGGCGGCGAGCGCTTCCTGGCCGACGTACTTGACCGGCCCGCGGCACACCAGCCGGGCCGGCGGGCTCAGCATGGCCCCGAACATCGCGGTCTTGAAGTAGCGCTCGTAGTACTCGGGGAAGTCGGCCACCTCCCGCCAGTGCCCGGGCGACTCGTCCGGCCCGTAGGGCACCGCCTCGAACCCGGCCAGCCGCTCGGTCAGGTACGTGGTGAACCCGCTCTTGCGCTGCTCGCCGTCGTTGATCACGTCGAGGCCAGCCTCCACCTGACGGCGGACGCACTCCTCAACCGCCGCCGTCGCGCGCTCCTCGAACGCCTCCCGGTCGTAGGGGAGGCCGTTTTCCTTGGCGCGCATCAGCTCGATCAGGTCATCCGGCCTGGCGAGGCTGCCCGTGTGCGTGGTCAGGATCCGATGTGTGCTCGTCTGCACCGGCGAGTCCCTTCGGAGGCGGCGTTTGAGGATTTTATAATATAAAGTTGGCGTGGATGGCAATAGCTGTTACGCTGCGTATTCATGCTCTTGCGGACATACCGGGGAACACCGTGACGTATGGCGACCAGACCAGGGGTGCGACGACCAAGGCCGACGGCGCCTACCTGGAAATGCGGAACCAGATCCTCCTCGGCACCCTCGAGCCGGGCAGCCGGGTCGACTACGTGCAGCTCTCGGCCGCCCTCGGCGTCTCCATCACCCCGCTGCGCGAGGCCCTGCGGCGGCTTGAGGCGGACCACCTGGTCATCCGGAACGCGCACCGGGACGTGGTCATCGCGCCGCTGACCCGGGAGGAGGCGACGGAGCTGGTCACGGTCCGGCGGGAACTAGACCTGCTCGCGACGCGCCTGGCGGCCGCGCAGATGACGCTTGAGGAACTCGCCCGGGCGCGGGAGCTGGTCGCCAGCCGCGATGAGGACGAGGCGCTCCGCTACCTGCGGGCGGCCGGACTGCCCGTAGCGGTCGGAGGCGTACACAACGTCAACCGGGCATTCCACCGCATGATCTACTGCGGGTCGCACAACCAGGTCCTCATCCAGTACCGGGACGCCATTTCGACCAGGACGGAGCGCTACGTCATCCTGGCCCGCCAGCTCAGCACGGTCCCGCCGGAGGCCTACCGGCCGCTGCACGAGCGGCTGCTCAGGGCGCTTGAGGCCCGGGACGCGGCCGCCGCCGCGGACCTGATGCGCGCTCACTACCGGGAGCTTGACCTCGACTTCGCCGACGTGATCTTCGGCCAGGCACCGGTGACCTCGCTGGCTGCGCAGAACCGAAGGTCACCTGCTCACGGGGCTTTCAGCACTGTTTCATCCGGCTCGGCTCGGCGAGGCTGAAAGGTAGCAGCGGCGCCGGCGCACTGGCAGCCGGCTCCCGGGCTCTGGGGGTGACCATGGCGGCTAGGGCCGGGGATCCGATGGCCGGCAGCAGACGGCAGATGCGGGCGGCAGACGCGGACCGCGACCGGGTAGCGGGCGTCCTCGGGCAGGCCTACACCGAGGGCCGGCTGTCCAAGGACGAGTACGACGCTCGCCTGGGGACCGCGCTGTCGGCGCGTACCTACGCGGACCTGGATCAGGTGGTCACCGACCTGCCCGCGCCGCCGGCCGGGCCCGTCGCCGGGCCGGTCAACCCGGCACCCGCGGCCAGAACCGACGGGTACGCGATCGCCAGCCTCGCCTGCGGGCTGGCGCAGTTCGCGGTCGGGCCGCTGGGGACCATCCCGGCGATCGTGTTCGGGCACATGGCCATGAGCCGGATCAAGCGTACCGGCGAGCAGGGGGCCGGCCTGGCGATCGCCGGCCTGGTGCTCGGCTGGGGCGCGGTGATCCTCGGCATCATCGTCGCCGTGATCGTCATACTCGCCGGGCTGCAGGCGGCCACGCACGGGATGGGCGGCATGGACGGGATGGGCGGCATGCAGATGCCGTGAGCCCCCGCTAGCGTCGGCGCGCGACGACCCAGGCCGTTCCGGCGCACGCGGCCGCGGTCCAGGCTGCGACCATCGCGTACGACAGCGCGACGTTCGCGACCAGCCCTTGCGTCACCGAAGCCCGCAGCACCTGGCCCAGGTAGTAGATCGGCAGCACGCGGTGCACGTCGGCCAGCCATAGCGGCAGGCGGCTGATCGGGAATTCCACCGGGGAGAAGATCAGTACGACGAAGATCAGCGCGTTGACGATGGCGTTGGTCACTACCGGCCTGGCGATGAGCTGGGCCATGGCAAACCCGACCGCGGTGGCCATCAGCGACGACAGCAGCAGCGCGGGTGCCGCCATCGGCGAGACGGTCAGCGTCAGGCCGTACCGCCAGGCAGCCAGGGCCAGCGTCACGATGATTCCCGGGACCGACAGCAGCGTGAACACGGTGAAGGTGGAGGCCACCGCGGCCGACCGGGGGGCGGGCAGCGACCAGATAAAGTCCCAGCTCCCGGCCTGCTGCCGTTCGCCGACCATCATGGTGACGCCGATGAGGCCGGCGGTCAGCACCGCGAGAGCCGGGGAGCCGCTCACGATGAACAGGGCCGCGCCGCTGGGCATGTGCCCGATGTAGAACCCGTAGATGATCGCCATCCCGGCGCCGAACAGGACCTGCATGAGCGCGAACATCGGCAGCCAGTTCCGCTGCGCGGCGAGGTCGAACCGGAGCATCGCCGCGTAACTGCCGGCCCAGTACCGCACCCCGCGCCTGATCTCCATGGCCCTGCCTCCCGGCTACCCTCGACGGCCCTGCGCCCACGCCACGACGAGCGCGGAGCCCGCTGCCCACGCCGCCACCACCACGTAGGCGCGGGGTACCCCGGTCGCTACCCCGCTCGACAGCGCCGCGCGGACGATGGTCGCCATCGACCCGAACGGCAGCCACTGGTTCACCGCGGCCAGCCAGCCCGGCAGCTGCGCGGCGGGGAAGGCGACGGGGCTGAACCCGAACATCACGAAGATCAGCGTCGTGCTGACCAGTTCCGCGGCCATCGGCGCGGTGACGCCGTGCGCGATGGCCAGGCCGAGCAGCACGCCGGTGAGGCAGGTCAGCAGCATGGCGGGGACGACAAGCGGCGTTACGGCCAGGTGCAGGTGATAGCGTGCCGTGCCGGCGACGAGGGTGAGCGCCACCGCGGGCAGCGCGGTGGCCAGCGCGACCGTGTACCACGCGACCGCGGCGGCGCTGCGCGGCACGGGCAGCGCCTGGAGGAACTCGTAACTGCCGCGGACACGCTGCTGCGCGACGAGCTGCGGCTCGAAGATGAGCCCGGCGGTGATGAGGTTCATGACCGGCGCCCCGGTCACCAGGAACACGGCGGCGGTCTCCGGCACGGTGCCGAACAGCAGCCCTATGCCTAGCGCGAAGCCGGCCCCCTGCAGCACGAGGACGGCGCTGAGCACCGGCACGTACAGCCGTAGGTCGGCGAAATTCCAGGCGAGCATCCGCCAGTACGCGCGCGGCCACGCCGTCACCATGCTCAGCCCCCGGTGCCATCGAGGTCACCGTTGCCGGAACGGTGGCTGGTCAGCTCGATGTAGGCGTCCTCGAGCGAGGTCGCGCTCAGCGCGTACTCCTCCGCGGCACCGTCCGCGATGACCTGCTCAGCCCACTTGATGCCGACCGCCGCGTCCTCGTCCGCGATGACGGTTATCTGGTTGCGGCCCACCAGGGTGGACCGCAGCGCGAACGCGGGCAGCGCCGGGGCGTCCCGCCCGGGCGCGATCATCAGCTGGAGCCGCAGGCGGCCGCGGTCGTGGGCCTTCATCGCCGACGGGGTGCCCTCGGCGATGAGCCTGCCGCCGTCGATGACCGCCAGCCGGTCGACTGTCTTCTCCGCCTCAAGCACGTTATGAGTGACAAGCAGCACGGCCGCGCCCTGGTCGCCGAGCCGGCGCACCTGCTCCCAGAGCAGCCGGCGGCGCAGCGGGTCCACGTCGTTGGTCGGCTCGTCGAGGATCACCAGCTGGCCCGGGCACACCGTCACCATGGCGAAGCCGACCAGCCGCTTCACCCCGCCGGAGAGGCCGATGCCGCGCTTGTCCCGCCACTCGCCGAGGTCGAGCGCCTCGATGAGCTCGTCCGCCCGCTGTCGCACCGCTGCCCGGCCGCCACCCCGGACCCGGCCGCACAGCACGATCGCCTCCCTGGCGCGGAACGAGTCGATCGGCACCTGCGCCTGCGGCAGGTACGAGCAGAGCTGCCGGGCGGCCGCGGGGTCTGCCACCAGGTCGCAGGCCCCCAGCGTGATCCGCCCCGACGTGGGCTTGAGCAGCCCGATCACCTGCTTAACCAGGGTCGTCTTGCCTGCTCCGTTCGGCCCGAGCAGGCCGTACACCTCACCCGGCGCCACGTGCAGCGAGATCCCGTCGTTGGCCCGGATGCCGTTCGCGTAGACCTTGGTGACGCCGTCCGCGCGGAACAGCCCGGCCCCGTCGCTGTCCATACCGTGAGTATGCGTACGCAACGGCCGGACGCTGCAGGGACGAAGGGCACCAAAGAGGCGGACCGCTGGCCCGCGCTCCGGGCGCGCCCCAGGTCCCGTTCCAGGTACCGGTGGCCGCTGCGCTGGTGACTTTGGTCCCTACATCAGCGGCGTCCGGCCGGCTTATCTCGGAATATGCCGCAAGTACGAGATTACCTCGATCGCTTCCGGCCAGCCGGTGCCCCGGGAGCCGCCTCGCGCGCCGGGGTCCCGGCCGATCGACTTCATGAGTTCGCGGAAGAACTCGCCCCGGTGCTGGCCGCACTTGACGGCACCGATGCCGAATGCGCCCGCATCGTGGCGCATGCACACGATGAGGCGCAGCGGATCACCGCGGCCGCCGCCGCGCAGGCAGCCGCGATCCTGGCCGATGTCGATCGGCGCGCGAGGACGGCGCGGGAAGATGCGGCACGGCAGTCGCTCGCCGCCGCGCGGGCGGCAGCGGCCGGCGCCGTGGCCGACGCGGAGCAGCAGGCGGCGGCCGTTCGTGAACTGGCCGAGCGGCGCATTCCGGTCCTCGCCGGCTATGCCGTCGGCATGATCAGGCAGCTGCGCGATCCGTCATGAGCGCGAGCTGGGTCGCTGGCAGCGTGCGGGCACGGGCGCTAACCAAGCGCCGCCTCGGCCAGGCGGGCGCGCGGCGGCTCGCGGCGAGCGGCTCCCTCGACTCGGCGCTGCGGGAGCTCGCGGCCACCGGCTACGGCCGGAATGCCCGTCCCGGCCTCAATCTCGCCGCGGCACAGCATGAGATAGCTGCCACCGTCTTGTGGAACCTCCAGGTGCTGGCGGGGTGGCTGCCACGAGACGGGGTGGGGATGCTGCGGACGCTGGCCGCGTGGTTTGAGCTAGCCAACGTCGATGAGATGCTGGCCGCTCAAGACGGTCCTTCGTTCGAGCTGGGCGCGCTGGAGACCGCGTGGCCGCGGCTGAGGGCCGCTGGGCCGTCCGGGGTGCGAGCCGCCCTGGCCGCCTCGGCCTGGCAGGATCCAGGCGGCGACAGCGTCCGCGTGGTGCGGCTCGGCATGCGTGTCCGCTACACGGCGTGGCTGGCCGGGCTGGGCGAGCCTGCCCGGTCCTGGGCGGCGGGGGCGGCCGCGCTGCTGCTCGCCGGAGAGCACCTTGCCGTGGACCGTGCCGCCGACCCGGAGACGTTCCGGGCCGTGCTCGAGCTGCTCGGTGCCGCGGCCGCGAGTGCCGGGTCGCTGGCCGGACTGGCGACCGCGCTCCCGTCGCGGGCCGGATGGGTGCTTGCCGGGGCGCGCGAGCCCGCTGACCTGTGGCGGGCCGAGATAACCTGGCGGGCCAGGGTCGAGCGGGACGGCCTGCGGCTGCTGCGCACCTCCGGGCTGGAGCGGGAAGCGGTGCTCGGCGCCGTGGCGGTGCTGGCGTGCGACGCGCTGCGGGTGCGCGCGGCGCTTGAGGTCGCCGCGCGCGGCAGCCGCGCAAGCCAGCTGGGGGCCTACGATGAGCTGGCTTGACGCGGTGGCGCCGGCCCGGATGCGGCGGGTGGCCGTCGTCGCACCCGCCGCGGCGCTGCGCGACGTGCTGGTCATGGTGGCGGACAGCGGGGCGGCGCAGCTCGGCTTCGCCGACGGAGCGCCGGCCGGGACGGACAGCGGCCCGCGCGGACCCGCGGCCGAACCGGGCGAGGCGGCCCGGCGGTTGCAGCGAGCCGGCCGCCCGGTGCCCCGTCCCGTGCTGTGCGTGACCCGGCCTGACCTGGACGCGCTGGAGCGGGCCGGCCGCTACGACCTGCTGGCAGGCGAGGCGCAGCTAGAAGGATACGCCGGGATGGCGGTGCGACGGTCGGGGGCCGCGGCGCTGGCCGGCTGGGTGCCGGCGAGCGAACTGGACTCGCTGTCGGCCCGCCTCGCCCCGGCGGGCGGCGCGGTGGTGCCGCTTCCCCTCCCGCCCGGAGCCGAGCCGCCGTCGCTGATCACCGGCCGGCCGATGAAACGTTCGCTGGTGCCGCTGGTGCAAACCTACGGCACGGTCCCGTACCAGGACCTTGACCCGACCTGGCTGGCCTGGGCCAGCTACGTGCTGATGTTCGGGATGATGTTCGGCGACGCGGGCGAGGGGCTTGTGCTGCTGCTCGCGGGACTGGCGCTGCGAGCCGGCTGGCCGCGCCGGGCGCGCCGCTGGCAGCGGGCTTGGCCGTTCGTGGTGGGCGCGGGAGCGGCGGCCACCCTGTTCGGGTTGCTCTACGGCGAGTGCTTCGGCCCGACGGGGCTGGTGCCGGTCATCTGGCTGAATCCGCTCGCTGACCCGATCAAGCTGCTTCTGGTGGCCGCTGCGGCCGGGGCCGTGCTGCTAGCCGGGGCCTATGCCCTTGGCGTGGTCAACCGGTGGCGGGAAGGGGGCTGGCGCAACGCGCTCTACGCTCCCTCCGGCATCGCCGGGTGCTTCCTGTTCGGGGGAGCCGGGCTGTTGGCGGCCGGGTACTACGTCGATGGGGCCGCGCTCCTGTGGGCAGGCGGCGTGCTGACAGGCGCCGGGCTCGCCCTGGCGTTCGGCGGATTCCTGGCGGAGTCCGGGGGCGGGGGAGCCGGGCTCACGCAGGCGCTGGTGGAGCTGTTCGACCTCGTCGTCCGGCTCGGCTCCAACGTGGTGTCGTTCACCCGTCTTGCGGCGTTCGGGCTCACCCATGCCGCGCTGAGCCTGCTCGTGTGGCAGGGAACACGGGCGCTTTGGCTCGGCGGCGGCGGCGCCGCGGCAGCAGCGGTCGCCTTGTTCGCGGTCGGCACCGCGCTGGCATTCGGCTTGGAGGCGCTGATCGCGGCGATCCAGGCGCTGCGGCTTGAGTACTACGAGCTGTTCTCGCGGGTCTTCGTGAGCCAGGGGCGGCCCTTCCGCCCGTGGCACCTGCCGATGGCCAGCGATGGCGGGGACGCCTGCGAAGCCCCGCACGTTCCGGGTTCGCGTGCTGTTGATGAGGGGGTCTCATGACTGCTATCTGGGTGATCGGGCTGCCGCTCGCCGCCGTGGCGGGAGGGCTCGCACGCCTTGTCGCGCGGCGCGGACGGGCCGGGCCGTACGTCCTGGCCGGGATCGGCGCGCTGCTCTTGCTCGGCGCCGTCGTGCTGCTGATCGACGTGCTCACGGCGGGATCGGCCAGCGCCGCCACCGCCGCGGGTGCGGCGACCGCCGCGGGCGCGTCCAAGGCGGCGATCGGCGCGGCCGGGGCCAAGGCGGCCGTGGCGGCGGCGAGCGCGACGGGACCGAACACGGGTGCGCTGATCGGCGCGGGGATCGCGGTCGCGGGGTCGACGTTCGGCGCGGGCATCGCCGTCGCCTATACCGGTGCCGCGGCCCTAGCGGCGATGAGCGAGCGCCCGGAGATATTCGGCCGGGCCATGGTCATCGTGGGCCTCGCCGAGGGCATTGCCATCTACGGGCTCATCATCGGCATCATCCTCATCGGGAAGGCGTGACGGCGGTGTCCAGGGCCGCGATCATCGGGGAGGGCGCGCTCGTCCAGGGCTTCGGGCTGGCTGGCGCCCTGGTGCTCCCGGCGGAGAGCGCGAGCGAGGCGCTCACGGCATGGCGGTCGCTGCCGGCCGACGTCGCCGTTGTGCTGCTGACCGCTCGCGCTGCCCGCTGGCTCGGCGACCAGCCGTGGCCAGCGGACGTCCTGCGGGTGGCGATGCCGTCGTGACCGCCGCACAGGAAGCCGCGCTCGCCCCGGTGCGGGCGTACCTGCTCGACACCGCTCGCCGTGAGGCCGGCCGCATCCTGGATGAGGCGCGGGCCGAGGCAGCCGGAATCATCGAGCAGGCGCGGCGGGCGGGGGAAGAGGCGGTCGCCGTCGCCCGGGACGAGGGGCAGGCCAGCGGGGCGTCGCTCGGCGCCGCGGAGCGGATCCAGGGCCGGTCGCAGGCACGGTCGGCCGTGCTCGCGGCGCGGCGCGCGGCGGAGGTCAGGCTCCGCGAGCAGGTCATGGCGGCGGCGGCCCGGCTGCCTGACGAGGCCGGCTACGCCGACCTCGTGGCCCGCTTGTCCCGGCTGGCCGCGGACGCCGCCGGACCGGGGGCAACAGTGACCCCGTCCCCGGCGGGCGGCGTAGTGGCCCGGTCCGGCCAGGTGGTCGTCGACTGCTCATTGCCCCGGCTCGTCGACCAGGCCATCGATGCGCTCGGCGGACGGGTGAGGGAACTGTGGACACCGTGACCGCTCAGCGCAGGCCTGCCGCCAGGGCAGCACCCACCGGGCGGATCGTGCGAGTGAACGGGCCGCTGGTGGAAATCCAGGGGCTGACCGGGGTTGCCATGCACGACATCGTCGAGCTCGGCGCCAGCCGGCTGCCTGGCGAGGTGGTCGCGATCCGCGCCGACGTGGCCACGGCTCAGGCCTACGAGTACACCGGTGGCCTCGCGCCAGGGGCGGTCGCCCGCTCCTCAGGCGAGCCGCTGTCGGCGCGTCTCGGGCCGCACCTGCTCGGCGGCGTCTTCGACGGGCTGCTGCGGCCGCTGAGCGACGCGCCCGCGTGGCTGGAGCCAAGCCGCGACCGGGCCGCAACTGCCCGGGAGTTCCTGTTCACGCCGGCGGCCGAGAGCGGCGACGCCGCCGGCGACTGCTCGTGCCTTGGCTCGCTCGCGGTGAGCGGCGGGATCCGGTACCGCGTGCTGGTACCGCCCGGCGTGACCGGGACAGTGGAGAAGATTCGCGAGGCCGGGCCGGCCGCCGCCGACGCGGTGATCGCCACCGTCTCAGGAACCGAGGTGCGGCTCACCTCGGCCTGGCCGGTCCGCCGGCCGCGGCCCTACCGGGCGAGGCTCGAGGGTGGTGGCGCTCCGCTGCTTACCGGACAGCGCGTGGTGGACCTGCTGTTCCCGGTGACAAGGGGCGGGACGTGTGCTGTACCCGGCGGGTTCGGCACCGGCAAGACCGTGCTGCTGCAGCAGATCACCAAGTGGTGCGACGCGGACGTAATCGTCTACGTGGGCTGCGGCGAGCGGGGCAATGAACTGGCCGACGCGCTCAGCGAGCTCCGCGAGCTGAGCGATCCGCGCGCTGGCGGCATGCTGATCGACCGGACGGTGGTGATAGCGAACACCTCCAACATGCCGATGATGGCGCGCGAGGCAAGCATCTACAGCGCGGCCACGGTCGCGGAGTTCTTCAGGGACATGGGCCTTGACGTGGTCGTGGTGGCGGACTCGACATCGCGGTGGGCAGAAGCGCAGCGTGAGTTCGCGTCCCGTAACGGCGAACTGCCCGCCGAGGAGGGCTATCCGGCCAGCCTCGCATCCGCCCTCGCCGCGTTCTACGAGCGAGCCGGCCGCGTCCGCACCATCGAGGGACGGGAGGGGTCGCTGACGATCGTCGGCGCCGTCTCGCCGGCGGGCGGCGACATGACCGAGCCGGTTACCACGTACACCCAGCGTTTCGTCCGCGGCCTGTGGTCACTTGACCGCGACCTCGCCTACGCCCGGCATTACCCCGCGGTCTCCTGGGCCGGCTCGTTCTCCAGGGACGCGGCCGCGGTGGCCGCGTGGCACGCGAGCGCGGACGATCCCGGGTGGGGCAGCCGCAGGGACCGGATGACCGCGCTGCTGGCAGAGGCGGACCGGCTCGGCTCGCTCGCCGGGTTGATGGGCGTCGCCGCGCTGCCCCCCGTCGAACGCGCCACGCTGCTGGCCGGACGGCTGATCAGGGAAGGGGTCCTGCAGCAGAGTGCGCTCTCCGAGGTGGACGCGTCATGCGACGTGGCCAGGGGCGCCGCGCTGGCCGATGCGGTGCTTGCCGTCGCCGGGCGGTGCATCGACCTGGCCGGCGCCGGAGTGCCGCCCGCCGCGCTCGAAGAGCAGGACTTCTCGCCGGTGCTGCGGGCCAGGGAAGAGGCTGGCACCCCGGACGCGGTCGCGGTCCGGCAGCGGGACATGCTGGACCGCCTGAACGGTGCCTTCGGCGAGCGGAGGCGACCGTGACCGCATGGGCCCGCCGTGAGTACACCGGGATCGCCGAGCTGCGCGGCCCGCTGCTCATCGTGCAGGGAGTGGCCGGAGTCGGCTGGGACGAGTTCGCAACGGTCCGAACGGAGGGCGGGCAGCTGCGGCACGGGCTGGTCTTGGAGGCCGACCGTGACCTGGCGGTCGTCCAGGTGCTCGAGGGCACGTCCGGTATCCGGCCGGAGGCTACCAGCGTCACGTTCAGCGGCAGCCCGCTCCGGATCCCGGTCAGCACCGACTGGCTGGGCCGGACCTGTGACGGGCGCGGCAACCCGGCCGACGGCGGGCCGGCGCTGACCGGCGACATCACGATGCCCGTGAACGGTTTCCCGATCAACCCGGTGCTGCGTGAGCCGCCCTCCGAGCCGGTGCGCACCGGGATTTCCGTCGTCGACGCGCTGACCACCCTGGTCCGCGGCCAGAAGCTGCCCATCTTCTCCGTGGCCGGCCTCCCCCATCTGGAGCTGGCCGCACAGATCGCCGCCCAGGCATCGGCCGGCGAAGGCGAGCCGTTCAGCGTCGTGTTCGCGGCCATGGGGCTCACCCATGCGGACGCCGCGCTGGTCCGGTCGGTACTCGTGGAACGGTCCGCCGCCGACGAGCTGGTCCTGCTGCTCAACCTGGCCGACGCGCCGGTCATCGAGCGCATCCTGACGCCCCGGATAGCGCTCACGGTCGCGGAGGAGCTGGCGTTCACCCACGGACGGCACGTGCTCGTCGTGATGGCCGACATGACCAGTTACTGCGAGGCGCTCCGTGAGGTGTCCGCGGCCCGCGGCGAGATCCCGGCCCGCCGGGCCTACCCTGGCTACCTGTACAGCGACCTGGCGTCCCTGTATGAGCGCTGCGGGCGGATCCGCGGCCTGCCGGGCTCGGTCACCCTGATCCCGGTGCTC
This sequence comes from Trebonia sp., assembly GCA_036391275.1. Taxonomy (GTDB): domain Bacteria; phylum Actinomycetota; class Actinomycetes; order Streptosporangiales; family Streptosporangiaceae; genus Trebonia. The sequence goes on along the minus strand of DASWAE010000157.1, from coordinate 21,680 downwards.
ACCATGCCCGCCGGGGATATCACCCACCCGGTCCCCGACCTCACCGGCTACATCACGGAAGGGCAGGTCGTGCTCTCGCCGGACATGGCCGCCCGCGGTGTCTACCCTCCGGTCGACGTGCTGTCCTCGCTGTCACGGCTGATGCGGCATGGCGCCGGGCCCGGCCACACCAGGGAGGACCACCTGGACGTCGCCGCGCAGACGCTGGCCGTGCTCGCCGAAGCGAAGCGGGCACGGGAACTCGCCGAACTGGTCGGGACCGCCGCGCTCAGCGAACTCGACCGGCAGTACATGGCCCTCGAGGGCGCGTTCGAGTCCCAGCTGGTGAATCAGGGCCGTACCGAGAACCGGACCCTTGAGGCGACCTTGGACCGAGCTTGGCAGGTGCTCGGCATACTGCCCCGCCGGGAGCTCACCATGCTGCCCAGCGGGCTGCTCGACGCCTACTACCGGTCCGCGGGGAGCGCGGACCGGTGAGCGGCCGCGGCTTCTCGGTGCCACCCGGGCGGGCCGGGCGCCTCTGGCTCGACCGGCGGCTAACGGTGGCCCGGCGCGCCGCTGACCTTCTCGATCGCAAGCTGCGCCTCCTTCAGGCGGACCTAGCCAGGCGCGAGGAAGCGGCCGCGCTGGCGGCCGCGGAGTGGGAGCGCGACCGCCTGGATGCCGAGCGATGGCTGCTGCGCGCCTCGCTGCTCGGCGGGCAGCGGGCGATCCGGCTCGGCAACGACGGCCAGTACGCGGACATCGAGGTCAGGTACGCCATCACGATGGGCGTGCGGCATCCTGACAGCGCGAGCTGCGTCGTGCCCCAGGCCGCCGGCTGGGACGGCCCGGCGCTCGCCGCCGCACGGCGGGCGCACCAGGCCGCCCTGGCCGCGGCCGTGCGGCACGCGGCCGCGGCCGAGGCGCTCACGCTCATCAGGGCGGAGGCACTAGCCACCAGGCACCGGCTGCACGCGCTCAAGGACCGGTGGATTCCCGGCCTGGAGCAGGCGATGGCCGAGGTAACGCTCGCCATCGAGGAACAGGAGCTCGCTGACGCGGCACGGCTGCGCCTGGCGGCTCCCGTCAGGGAAGCCGGGCAGTGACGCGGCGCTTTCCTCGCCGGGGCAGGCCCGCAGCCCGGAACGCGGCGACACCGGTAGCCGCGGCTTGCCCCGGCTACCCGTGTCCCGGCGCGTGCCCGCTCAGGCACGGCCTTTCGGCTTACCCCTTGCCCGCGAGCTCGTAGGCGAACGACAGGGCGTCGAGCGTGCCGATGCCGGTGACCAGGTCGTAGCCGTTGCCCGCCGGATACCCCTTCACTGTCACCGCGGACTTCTTGCCCTTCGGGTAGAAGGCGACCGTGTTGTTGCCCGACTTCACGTCCACGATCCCGGCGGCGTGCTGCGCGTACAGCTTGTACAGGGTGCCGTTGATGACGCCGAGCGAGCGTCCGGCGATCTGCTCGGCGATCGCCACGATGGCGGCGAACTCCGGGGTCGCCTCGCTCGTGCCGCAGGCTAGCGACCAGCCCTTGGTGGTGTAGCTGCTGTAGACATCCACCGCGCCGTCGCAGGCACCGCTCATCGAGATGTCCGGGACGCCGCGGGCGGCGCCGGTGACGCCCTTGACGCCGCTCTGATAGGACGGCCGCGCGAAGAACTCCGACACGCCGCCCCCGGTGGAGAACGGCGACGCGTGCGTGGAGCCGGTCCATGCCTTGGTGAACGCCTGGTTGAAGGTGTCGTTCCAGGCGACCGAGGTGTAGCTGCCGTCACCGTTCTGCTCAAGCCGCGTCCCGCCGACCGCGGTGACCAGGGGATCGGTGGCCGGCCAGGCCGAGACGCGGCGCGGGTAGTAGGTCACCCCGTCGCTCTCGTAGTTGGTTGCCCCGCCGTCGCCGCTGCCGGCCAGCACCGTCACGCGGTGGCGCTGGGCGTCGGTGTAGGCGGCGCGCAACGGAGCGAGCTGTGCGTAGCTCGCGAACGTCTCCTCGGTCGCGGCGAACGACTGGCTGATCACGCCGACCTTGTAGTGCGAGAGCGCGTACTCCTCGGCCGCGACGATCTGCGGGAAGCCGGTCACCCCTTCGGTTTCGGAGGACGGGGTCTCGACGAGCAGGATGTTCGCCCCAGGGGCGAGGGCGTGCGCGTACTCCACGTCGAGCGTGGTCTCCCCGGCCCAGCCCGTCATCTCGCTGTTCTTGGGGTTGAACTTGGGTATCGCCCCGACCGGGGCGATGACCGTGAGCTTCGGCGGTGCCGGGTAGCCGAACTGACCGTCGAAGGCGGCCAGGTCGGCCTTGATGGTCGGCGAGCCGAACGCGTCGACGATCATGATCGTCTCGCCCTTGCCCGTCCCTCCCCGCGCGTACAGCGCTGGCAGGTCATAGGCGGTCCGGAGCTGATCAGGGGTGTAGCAGGCGATGCCGTCGGCGCGCTCGCAGTCCGCGGTCGCGGGCGGTGCCGCCCTCGGCGCGTAGGGGAGCGTGATCGCGTCGGGGTAGACCCCGATCCGGGGTGCGGACGCCGCCGCAACGGAGGACGAGGCCAGCGAGGTGGTGCCAAGGGCTGCGCCGCCCGTGGACGGTAGCGTCGCGATGGCGGCCACGGTGGCTGCCGCGAGCGCGGGGAGGAGGGCGGAGCGCACCGTCCAGGCCTGATGCATGAAGGCACCGTAGCTAAACAAACTCGCGCTTCGCGAGAAGAAACTACATCCGTGCATTACCTGTGACCTGGCAGCTCAGCGCCTTTACCGGATAAGCAGAAATGAGTCCGCGTACGCGGCGCGGCAACCGCGGACGGTTAGCCTTTTTTCATGGAACCAGGCACCGTGGTGTTCGACGAGGTCGTCGATCGGAAGAACTCCAACTCCATGAAGTGGTCTTATGACCCAGACCTCCTCACCCCGGACGAGATCGCGGCTGCCCCGCTGCCGATGTGGGTCGCCGACACCGACTTCAAGGCTCCGCAGGCCGTGCTCGACGCCCTGCACCAGGCCGTGGACTACGGTGTCTTCGGGTACCCCGCGGGTGCGACCAGCAGTTACCTGGACGCGGTGACCGGGTGGCAGGCGCGGCGGTTCGGCTGGGAAGTACCACGCGAGTGGGTGCTGCAGACGGCCGGCATCATCACCACGCTCAAGACCGCGGTGCAGGCATTCTCGGCGCCGGGTGACTCGGTGCTGATCCAGCCGCCGGTGTACGCGCACTTCCACAACGACGTCCTGCTCAACGGACGGCACCTCGCGCTCGCCCCGCTGGAGCGCACGGAAGACGGCTACCGGTTCAACCCGGTGACATTCGAGGCCGCCATCCGCCCCGATACCAAGCTGTTCATCCTGAGCCATCCGCACAACCCGACCGGGAACGTCTGGTCGGCAGGCGAACTGGCGGCGATGGGGGAGATCTGTGCCAGGCACGGCGTCCTGGTCATCTCCGATGAGGTCCACCAGGACCTCATCATCAACCCCGCTAGAAGGCACATCCCGTTCGCCTCCCTCGGGGAGGGGTTCGCGCGCAACAGCATCACCTGTACGTCTCCGAGCAAGACGTTCAACCTGCCAGGGCTGCAGAGCGCGAATGTCTTCGTGCCCGACCGCCGGCTGCGCGAGGAACTGGCCCGGCAGTACGAGCGCAACGTGTTCCCGCTCGTGAACGTGCTCGGCATGGTCGCGGCCGAGGCGGCCTACCGGTACGGTGCGCCCTGGCTGGAGGAACTGCTCGCCTACCTGCGCGGCAACCACGCGCACTTCGCGCAAGCGGTCAACAGCGCCACGAGCAAGGTGCGCGTGCTGCCGGCCGACTCCCTCTACCTGGCCTGGATGGACTGCCGGGGCCTGGGCATGGACGCGGCCTCCCTCGACAAGTTCATGCTGGTCGCCGCGCGCCTGTGGCTCGACAAGGGACAGAAGTTCGGTGCCGAGGGCCGCGGCTACATGCGCGTGAACCTGGGCTGCCCCCGTTCCGCCGTGGACGAGGCGATCCGGCGGCTCACCGCGGCCATCGCGAGCTTGTAAAGGGAACGCGTCGGATGGCCCCGATTGAGGTGCGCGAGACAGGGCAGTTAATGGCCTGTCGGTGTAACGGAAGCTGCCGGGGGTGTGCCGTGGAAATCAATTTGGCCCTTTCACTTCCCCGTGACGCCGTCAGCGTGCCGGTCACCCGCCAAGTTCTCGACGGCTGCCTGGAGACTCTCGGAGTTACGCCGGACACCCGCGCCGACATTGCCCTGGCGCTCAGCGAGGCTTGCGCCAACGTCATACAGCACGCCGGGGCAGGCGAGGAGTATGAGGTCCAAGTGAGCGCGAGGGACCGCCGGTGCGTCATCGAAGTGGTCAATACCGACGACCGGGATCGCGAGCCCGTACCGGATGGCGGCAGCGCGCGGTCCGTCCAGGACAGTCGCGGTCTCAGCCAGGAATGGCCGTCACGTTTCGCTCTCGCGGACGATCCCCTTCCCGCGACCGCCGAGCATGGCCGTGGCTTGAGGATCATCGATGCGGTGGCCGACAACCTGCAGCTAACGAGCACCGACCGCCGGGGCACCACGGTCCACTTCGAGAAGGAACTCGACTGGCTGCCGGGCGCGGCCGGGCAGCACCTGTTCCACGTTGACGGCATCGGCTAAGCGCGGCCGGCCGTCGTTCAGCCGGCGCCTTCCGCCGCGATGGTGGCTGACACCTGCAGGGCGGCGTGCTTGAGGGCGGGCACGATACGCGCAGCGGCGTCATCGGTCATCCGGGCCTGGGGGCCGGAGGTAGAGATGGCCAGGGACGCGGGCACGTCCGGCACGGCCACCGCGAAGCAGCGCACCCCGACTTCCTGCTCGCCCTCGTCGATGGCGTAACCCTGTTCGCGGATCACCGCGAGCTGGGCGAGCAGCACGCCGGCGTCGGTGATGGTGGTGGGGGTGTAGGCCGGCATGTCGTACCGCGAGAGCAGCGCGCGCGCCTGCTCCGGCGGAAGCCGCGCGAGCAGGGCCTTGCCCACCGCCGTGCAGTGGGGACGGACCCGGCGCCCCGGCTCGGTGAACATCCGCATCGAGTGCGGGCTAGGCACCTGCGCGATGTAGACGACCTCGTCGCCGTCGAGCATGGCCAGGTTCGCCGTCTCGCCGGTCTCCCGCACCAGTTGCGCGAGGAACGGCCGCAGCCACGTGCCGAGCATGCGGCTGGAGGTCTCGCCGAGCTGGATCAGCCGGGAGCCGAGCGCGTAGCGCCGGGACGCCTCCTGGCGGGCGTAGCCTCGGTTGACGAGCGTGCGCATCAGCCGGTGGACGGTCGGCAGCGGGAGGCCTGAGGCGGCCGCGAGTTCGGAGAGCCCTAGCGCCGCTCCCGCGTCGGCCAGCATCTCAAGCAGGTCGAGGGCCCGCTCGATGGACTGGACGCCTCCCGCGGCGCGGGCCGGCGCGTCCTGGGCCGTCGGCGTCAGCCCGGCCCCTGGGTCGAGTTGATCACTCTTCCATGATACAGAATTTATAATTCACGTATCAAAAACTGCCGTTGTTTCCGGCCAGCCGGGCGGGCGGGGTGCGGGCCGGTCAGGCGGCCGCTGGCGGACGGCTGGTCGCGGCGACCAGGTGAGGAGCGCCGCGAACCTGGAGAAGACGGAATCATGACCAGTGACAAGACGCAGTGGGCGGACCTGGCAGCCCGGGCGCTCGGGGGCAGCGTCGTCTACGCCGACGACGAGCTGTTCGCCGACCGGGAGAACCTCATCAAGGCCGCCGACCCGATGTTCCAGCCAAACTCGTTCGGGAACAAGGGCCAGGTCATGGACGGCTGGGAGACCCGCCGGCGCCGGGAGGCGGGCAGCGACAGCGCGATCGTGCGGCTCGGCTGCCCCGGCGTCGTGCGCCACGTCGTGGTCGACACCTCCTACTTCACCGGCAACTACCCGCCCGAGGTGTCGGTCGAGGCATGCGGCGCCGAGGGGTACCCGGCCCCGGCTGAGCTGGCCGCGGCGCAGTGGAGCACCCTGGTGCCCCGCAGCGCGGTCGCCGGCGACACCCGCAACGAATTCGCCGTTGCCGTCGGGGAGCGCTTCACCCACGTCCGGCTGACCATGTTCCCTGACGGCGGGGTGGCCCGGCTGCGGGTCTACGGCGAGCCGGTGCCGGACCCGCGGCTGCTGCCCGCGACGATCGACCTGGCCGCCCTGGAGAACGGCGCCGTCGTCACCGGCTGCAGCAACATGTTCTACTCCGCGCCCGCCAACCTGCTCATGCCGGGCCCGGCCCGGGTGATGGGCGAGGGGTGGGAGACCTCCCGGCGCCGCGACGACGGCAACGACTGGGTGGCGGTCAGGCTGGCGTGCGCCGGCTCGGTCGAGCTGGTCGAGCTGGACACCTCGCACTTCGTGGGCAACGCCCCGGGCTGGGCGGCGCTCGGCTACGACGGCGGGGAACTAATCGCGCGCACAAGGCTGCAGCCAGACACCCGCCACCGTTTCCGTATCCAGGGCGCCCCGGTGGCCGGGCAGGTGCGCCTCGACGTCTACCCAGACGGCGGCATGGCCCGGCTGCGGGTTCTCGGGACCCCGACGCAGGCGGCCCGCGAGGCGCTCGCCAACCGGTTCCTCTGCCTGCTGCCGGAACCGCAACTGGCCGCGCTGCTGCGGGCCGCGGGGCTGCCGCCGGACGAGGCGGGCCGGCGCGCGGCCCGGCGAGCCGGGCTGGCGGACCTGCCGTCGGTCCTGTACGCGCAGTTCCGCCTCGTTCTGACACATTCATAAGGCGATAAGAACTTTCTGCACGACAGACCGCGGAGTCATCATGGCCATCACCTTCGGCGACAACCAGTACGGCAAGGCAGAGGTCCGCCTGGTCCACGTCACCCGCGACGGTGACCGGCACCAGGTCAAGGACCTGAACGTGTCGAGCGCGCTGCGGGGCGACTTCGCCGACGCTCACCTGCGCGGCGACAACTCCAAGGTCGTCGCCACCGACACGCAGAAGAACACCGTCTACGCCTTCGCCCAGCAGTACGGGGTTGGCGAGATCGAGGCGTTCGCGCTGCGCCTTGGCAGGCACTTCGTGGACGACTTCGAGTGGGTGACGGGCGCGAAGATCAGCATCCAGGAGTACGGCTGGGACCGGATCGCGGTGGACGGCGCCGAGCACGGGCACGCCTTCACGCGGGCCGGGGGCGGCACCCGGACCGCGGACGTCACCATCGACGGCGAGCAGGCCTGGGTGGTCGCGGGCCTGACCGACCTGGTGGTGCTCAAGTCGACCGGGTCGGAGTTCCGGGGCTTCCCGCGCGACCGGTACACCACGCTCGCGGAGACCAGGGACCGCATCCTGGCGACCGCGGTCACCGCGCGCTGGCGGTACGCGGGCACCGAGGCGGACTGGGGCAAGAGCTACGCCGGCGTGCGGCGCATCCTGATCGAGTCGTTCGCGGCCAAGCACAGCCTGGCACTGCAGCAGACCCTTTACTACATGGGCGAGCGGGTGCTCGAGGCGCACCCGGAGGTGGCCGAGATCCGGATGTCGATGCCGAACAAGCATCACTTCCTTGTCGACCTGAGCCCGTTCGGGCTGCCGAACGACAACGAGGTGTACTACGCCGCGGACCGCCCCTACGGGCTGATCGAGGGCAGCGTGACCCGCGACGACGCTCCCGGGCCCGGCCGGGCCTGGCAGGCCATCCCCGGTTTCTGACGGCGTTATCGTCGATAAGAGGCATAGTTGTCTGAAGTGGAGCGTGTGCAGTGAAACCTCGGCTGGTGGTCAACGGGCGGACGTGCGAGCTCGGCGAGGTCGGCGGGCACGTGACGCTCCTTGAGTGGCTGCGCGCCGACGGCCTCACCGGCTGCAAGGAAGGCTGCGCGGAAGGGGAGTGCGGCGCCTGCGCGGTGCTCGTCGCCCGCCCGGACGGGCCGGACCGCGCGAGCTGGGTCGCGGTCAACGCCTGCCTGGTGCCGGCCGCGGCGTTCGACCAGCAGGAGGTGGTCACGGCCGAAGGCCTGGGACGGCCGGGTCAGCTGCACCCGGTGCAGCGCGAGATGGCCGACCGCGGCGGCTCCCAGTGCGGGTACTGCACGCCTGGCTTCATCTGCGCGATGGCCGCCGAGTACTACCGGCCAGGGCGGAACGGGTTCGACCTGCACGCGCTGTCGGGGAACCTGTGCCGGTGCACCGGTTACCGGCCGATCCGCGACGCGGCCTACGCGCTCGGCCAGCCGGAAGCCGCCGACCCGCTGCAGGCCCGGACGGCCGCGCCCGCCCCGGCGGCCGCGGTCACCGCGGCCTCAAGCCCGCAGGGCGACTACGTCCGCCCGGCCGGGCTGCGGGCGGCACTTGAGCTGCTCGCCGCCCGCCCGGACGCCCAGCTGGTGGCCGGATCCACCGACTGGGGGGTCGAGCTCAACATCAGGCACGCGCGGGCCCCGCTGACCATCGGCATCGAGCGGCTCGAGGAGCTGCGGGAATTCTCCGTCGGCCCGGACCGCATTGAGCTCGGCGCGGCGCTGAGCCTGTCGGAGATCGAGTCCCGGCTTGACGGCCGGGTGCCGCTGCTCGCCGACCTGTTCCCGCAGTTCGCGTCCAGGCTGATCCGCAACGGCGCCACGCTCGGCGGCAACCTCGGCACCGCCTCGCCGATCGGCGACGCGCCGCCGGCGCTGCTCGCGCTGGATGCCTCGCTCGTGCTGGCCTCGGTCGCCGGCGAGCGGGAGGTGCCGCTGGCCGGCTACTTCACCGGGTACCGGGAGAGCGTCAGGCGGCCTGACGAGCTGATCAAGACGATCCGCATCCCGTTGCCGCTGGCACCGGTCACCGCCTTCCACAAGATCGCCAAGCGCCGGTTCGACGACATCTCGAGCGTGGCCGTGGCGTACGCGCTGGCGCTGGATGATGACGGCCGGGTTGCCTCGGTCCGCATCGGCCTCGGCGGGGTGGCCGCCACGCCGCTGCGCGCGACGGCGGCCGAGGAGGCGCTGCGCGGTCAGCCGTGGACCCGCGCGACCGTCGCAGCGGCCGCCGAAGAGCTGGCCCGGGCCGGCACGCCGATGAACGACCACCGGGCCAGCGAGCGCTACCGGATCGCCATGCTGCGCAACTCGCTGCTGAAGTTCCACGCCGAGAACCCGGCGCCGAGGGGAGGGCCGAGAGCATGAGCAAGGGTTACGGACCGCTGGCTGACCGGCCGGATCAGCCGGCCGTCGGCCTTCAGGTGTCCCACGAGAGCGCCGAGCTGCACGTCACCGGGGCCGCGCTGTACACGAACGACCTGACCGGCCAAACCCGCGGCACCTTGCACGCGTGGCCGGTGCAGGCGCCGCACGCCCACGCCCGCCTCACCGGCCTGCGCGCGGCGGCCGCCTACGAGGTGCCTGGCGTGGTGCGGGTGCTGACCGCCGCCGACGTGCCCGGCCTGAACGACGCCGGGGAGAAGCACGACGAGCCGCTGTTCCCCAGTGAGGTCATGTACTACGGGCACGCGGTCTGCTGGGTGCTCGGCGAGAACCTGGAGGCGGCCCGGCTGGGTGCGGCCAGGGTCGAGGCTGACTACGAGCCGCTGCCCGCGCTGATCACCGTGCACGACGCGATCAGGGCCGGCAGCTACCAGGGCGCGCACCGCACGGTCAGCCGCGGCGACGCGGCCACCGCACTTGACAAGGCTGCTTACCGGTTCAGCGGCGAGCTCGAGATCGGCGGCCAGGAGCACTTCTACCTGGAGACCCAGGCCGCGCTCGCCCTCGTCGACGAGAACGGCCAGGTCTTCGTCCAGTCGAGCACGCAGCACCCGTCGGAGACCCAGGACATCGTGGCCCACGTGCTCGGCGTGCCGGCCCACCAGGTCACCGTGCAGTGCCTGCGCATGGGCGGCGGTTTCGGCGGCAAGGAGTTCCAGCCGCACGGCCTCGCCGCCGTCGCGGCGCTCGGCGCCACGCTGACCGGGCGCCCGGTGAGCCTGCGGCTCAACCGCACCCAGGACATCACGATGACCGGCAAGCGGCACCCGTTCTTCGCCACCTGGGAAGCTGGTTTTGACGCCGGCAAGCGGCTGTGCGCGCTGCGCGCCACGCTGACGAGCAACGGCGGCTGGAGCCTGGACCTGTCCGAGCCGGTGCTCGCCCGCGCCCTGTGCCACATCGACAACGCGTACTGGATACCCGACATCGAGGTCCACGGCCGCGTCGCCAAGACCAACCGGCAGTCGAATACCGCGTTCCGCGGCTTCGGCGGCCCGCAGGGCATGATCGTCATCGAGGACATCCTCGGCCGCTGCGCGCCCGCGCTCGGTGTCGAACCGCACGAGCTGCGCCGCAGGAACTTCTACGCGCCCGGTCAGGCGACGCCGTACGGGCAGCCGGTGCGGCACGCCGAGCGGCTCGAGGCGATCTGGTCGCTGTGCGCCGAGCGCAGCGACTTCGCCCGGCGGCAGGCCGCGGTGGCGGCGTTCAACGCGGCGCACCCGGACACCAAGCGCGGCCTCGCGATCACCCCGGTCAAGTTCGGCATCTCGTTCAACTTCACCGCGTTCAACCAGGCGGGCGCGCTGGTGCACGTCTACAAGGACGGGTCGGTGCTGGTCAACCACGGCGGCACCGAGATGGGGCAGGGCCTGCACACCAAGATGATCCAGGTCGCCGCGACCGCGCTCGGCGTGCCGATGGCGTCGGTGCGGCTCGCCCCCACCCGGACCGACAAGGTGCCGAACACCTCGGCCACCGCGGCAAGCTCCGGCGCCGACCTCAACGGCGGCGCGGTCAAGCACGCCTGCGATCAGATCCGTGACCGCCTCGCCGTGGTGGCCGCGGGCAAGCTCGGCATCGACCCCGACGACGTGCGCTTCGCCGGCGGCGTGGTCACCGGCATCGGCTTCCACGACCGGCAGATCGCCTGGCCCGAGCTGGTGCGCGACGCCTACTTCCAGCGCGTCCAGCTCTGGGCGGCCGGCTTCTACCGGACGGCCGGGCTGCACTGGGATTCGATGAGGATGCAGGGCGAGCCCTTCAAGTACTTCGCCTACGGCGCCGCCGCGTCCGAGGTCGAGGTAGACGGGTTCACCGGCGCGTACCGGCTGCTGCGGACGGACATCGTGCACGACGTCGGCGACAGCCTGTCCCCGCTTATCGACCTGGGCCAGATCGAGGGCGGCTTCGTGCAGGGCGTCGGCTGGCTGACCCTGGAGGAACTGCTCTGGGACGAGACCGACGGGCCGCACCGGGGCCGGCTGAACACCCAGGCCGCGAGTACCTACAAGATCCCGAGCTTCTCGGAGATGCCCGAGCAGTTCAACGTGCACCTGTTCGAGCGGGCCACAGAATCGGGCGTGGTGTACGGCTCGAAGGCGGTCGGCGAGCCGCCGCTAATGGAGGCGTTCAGCGTTCGTGAGGCGCTGCGGCAGGCGGTCGGCGCGTTCGGCCCGGCCGGCTGGCAGGTCACCCTGGCCAGCCCGGCCACGCCGGAGGCGGTCTACTGGGCGGTCCAGGCCGCGCGCGACGCGGCTCCGGCCGAGCGCCCCGCCGCCGCCTACGCGGGGGCGTGAGATGGACTGGCTCGCAGCCGTGCGGCAGCTACAGCACGACGGGCAGCCCGGCGTGCTGGTGACCGTCATCGAGGTGCGCGGGCACGCGCCGCGCGAGGCCGGCGCCAAGATGGTGGTGAGCCGGGAGTCCAGCTGGGGCAGCGTGGGCGGCGGCAACCTGGAGGCGACAGCCGTCGCCCGGGCCAGGGAGCTGATCGCGTCCGGGGCGGCGGCCCCGGAGACCCGCGAGACGCAGCTGAGCCCGCACGCGCGCACCGAGCACGGCCGCCAGTGCTGCGGCGGCTCCGTCCGGCTGCTGTTCGAACCGCTCGCGGCCCGGCCGGTCATCGCCCTGTTCGGGCTCGGGCACGTCGGCTACGAACTGGCCAGGATCCTGTCCAGGCTGCCGGTCCGGCTGGTGCTCGCCGACTCCCGGGCCGAGCAGCTTGACCGGGTCCGGCTCGCGGACGTGATCGACGGCACCGCCGACGTCACCATCCGCCGCACGCTGCTCGGCGAGCAGGTGCTCGAGCAGCTGCCCCGGGGAGCTCACGTCGTGATCATGACGCACGATCACGCCGAGGACTACGCGCTGTGCGACGCCGTCCTGCGCCTTGGCCAGCCCCTTGGCAGCGTCGGCCTGATCGGCTCGAGCGTGAAGTGGACCAGGTTCCAGGCCCAGCTCGCCGCCGCGGGGCACAGCCCGGCGGCGATCAGCCGGATCACCTGCCCGATCGGCCAGCCGGGAATCACCGGCAAGGACCCGGCCGTGATCGCCGTCGCGGTCGCCGCCGCCCTGCTGCAGCGGATAGGCGCCGGCCGGCAAAGCCGCGTGACCGCGTGACAATCTACGCCGGCGCGATCCTCGACACGCCGGGTGACCCGTTCGACGGCGACCCGGCCGACGCGCTGGCGGAGACCGGCGCCGTGTGCGTCCGCGATGGCGTCATCCGCGCCCGGGGCACGCCGGCGGCGCTGCGCGCCGAGTACCCCGGCGAGCCGGTGACACAGCTGCCGGAGGGGGTGCTCGTCCCCGGCTTCGTCGACACGCACGTCCACTTCCCGCAGATCCGGGCGATCGGCGGGCTTGGCATGCCGCTGCTTGACTGGCTCGAGCAGTGCGCCCTGCCGGAAGAGAGCAGGCTCGCCAGCCAGGCGTACGCGCGCGAGGTGGCCGAGGAGTTTCTCCGCGGCCTGCTCGCCAGCGGGACGACCAGCGCGCTCGTGTTCGGATCGCACTTCGCATCCGCCATGGAAGAGCTGTTCGCCGCGGCCGAGCGCCACGGCCTGAACATCACGTCCGGCCTGGTGCTCAGCGACCGGATCCTGCGCCCCGACCTGCTGCAGACGCCGCGGGCGGCGCTGGCCGACAGTACCAGCCTGATCGGCCGCTGGCATGGCCGCGGCCAGCTGCGGTACGCGGTCACGCCGCGCTTCTCACTGTCCGCGTCGAACGCGATGCTCGACGTCTGCGCGCAGCTGCTTGCGCGCGGCGTCTGGTTCACCTCGCACGTCAACGAGAACGTCGCGGAGGTCGCCGCGGTGGCCGGGCTGTTCCCCCGCGCGCGGCATTACCTGGACACCTACCGACGCCACGACCTGGTCACCAAGCGCAGCGTCTTCGCCCACAACGTCCATCCGACCAACGCCGAGCTCGAGGTCCTCGCCGAGCACGGGGCCGCGATCGCGCACTGCCCGACGAGCAACTGCGCGCTCGGCAGCGGGCTGTTCCCGTTGCGCCGGCACGTCGAGCACGGCATCCCCATCGCGCTCGGGTCCGACGTGGGCGCGGGCGCGGGCCTGTTCCTGCCTAAGGAGGCGCTGCAGGCCTACTTCATCCAGCAGCTGCTCGGCAAGCACGGGATGAACCTGACCCCGGTTCACCTGCTCTACCTGGTGACCAGGGCCGGCGCCCGGGCGCTGGGACTCGACGACATGGTGGGTGACTTCTCGGTGGGCAAGCACTTCGACGCGGTATGGCTGCGGCCGGCCGCGGGCAGCACGCTGGCGGTCAACCTCAAGCACTCCCGTGACGCCACCGACGCCCTCGGCAGGATCTTCTCGCTGGCCACGGCGGCGGACGTAGCCGGCGTGTGGACCCGGGGCGTGGCCCGCCAGACGCCGCCTGAGTAGTGTCTGGGGCTGTGAGCCTGGCTTCGTTCAATGCGGCGGCGACCGAGGACGCGGTAGCCGTAATGATGTCCTGCTGCTCGTCCAGGCGGTTCGCCGCCGCGATGGCGGCCGGCCGCCCGTACCGTTCCCTCGCCGCGGCCGAGGCGGCGATCACGGCCGCGTTCGAGTCGCTCGACTGGGCGGACGTGCTAGAAGCCATCGCCGGTCACCCGCGGATCGGCGCCCGTGCCGCCGGCCAGTCCGCCGCCGAGCAGTCGGGGGTCGCCGACTCATCCCGTGCCGCGCTGGCCGCCGGGAACCGCGAGTACGAGGAACGTTTCGGCCATGTCTTCCTCATCTGCGCCACCGGTCTCAGCGGCGAGGAGATGCTGGCGGCTCTCCGGCAGCGGCTGGACAACGACCCTGATACCGAACGGAAGGTGGCAGCGACCGAGTTGCGCAAGATTACCGTGCTCCGGGCGCGGAAGGAGCTGAGCTCATGACCGTCTCCACGCACGTTCTCGACGCGAGCGCCGGACGGCCAGCGGCTGACGTCGCCGTGTCGCTTGCGCTCGGCGGCCCCTCCGGCACCTGGGTCCCGGTCGAGTCGGGTGAGACCGACGGGGACGGCAGGCACCGGTTCGGGGCGGCGACGGAGCCGGGGGTTTACCAGCTTTCGTTCGGTACGGGGGCGTACTTCGCAGGGCGCGGAGTGGCGGCGTTCTACCCGGAGGTCATGATCACGTTCACCGTGACTGACCCCGGTGCCCACTACCACGTGCCGCTGCTGCTCTCGCCGTTCGCCTACTCGACCTACCGCGGCAGCTGACGGCGGCCGCGTCACGCGGCGGGGTGGTAGCGCAGGTACAGCACGCCGTTGTCGTAGGCCTCGCTGCGGGCCAGGGTGAACTTGCTGGCCGGGGTTCCCTCGAACAGCCTGGTGCCCTCGCCCAGGGTCAGCGGGTAGACGAACAGGTGCAGCTCGTCGACCAGCCCGTCGGCGAGCATGGCCCGCACCAGCGTGCCGCTGCCGCTCACGTAGAGCCCGCCCGGCACGCGCTCCTTGAGCTGCCGGATGCGGTCGGCATCGTACTTGCCGAGGATCTCGGAGTTACGCCACGTCGCCTTCTCCAGCGTGGCGGAGACCACGTACTTCATGGTGTCGTTCATGAACGGCGCCCCCGGGTCTTCCTCAGCGGTGCGGGGCGACCACGCCGGCTCGAACATCTCGTACGTGGTGCGGCCGAGCAGGATCCCCTCGCAGCCGCCCATGGCGCCGGCGATCGCCGCGCCCATCTTGGGGTCGAAGCCGTACCCGAACGTCCACCGCGGCTCGTCGATGACCCCGTCGAGGGACATGAACTCATGTACTCGGATGGTTCCCATTGCGTCCGCCTCCTGGCGAGTGACTAGCGGCCGGCCCGTCCGGCCGCTCTCCTGCCTATGTCACGAGTGAGCCGCCCCGGAATCGACACGCCGGCCGGCGTGCCGGGCCGCGGATTCGCGGCGCTGGTCCGCGGCGCTGGTCCGCGGCGCTGGTCCGCGGCGCGCCTCACGCCACGGGCTGCGGTGCGGGCGCCGGCTCGGCGGCCGCGGTTGCCGGGGCGTCCCAGTCGATCTTGTAGTGCAGCATCCAGGCCGCCTTCTCGGGATTCGACAGCCGGGCGAACACCTTGATCGCCGCGCCCATGAGGGCTCGCCCGACCGGCCCGGCGGTCTTGGCGTTGTTCTTGCGCGCGGCCTCCTTCGCGATGCGCTCGACGCGGGGGCGGCGCATCGCCTCGTAGACCGCGAAGGCGTCCTCGGTCGCGGGGTGGTCGCGCAGGCACCGGGCCAGTTCGACCGCGCTTTCCATGGCGAGCGAGGCGCCCTGGCCGGAGCTTGACGACGGGGCGTGCGCGGAGTCGCCGACCAGGACCATCCGGCCCCGGTGCCACCCGGGCACACTCGGCATGCTCTCCATCGCGCCGACGACGAGCAGGTCGGCGGGGTTGGTTTGGCTGATCAGCCGGGTGGCGGGGGTGCGGTCCCCGGCGAAGGCCGCCGTGAGCCGCTCGAGCCACTCCTCGGCGGCGGTCTGGCGGGCTTCGGCCGCGCTGAGCGGGCGGTCCGTGGGCAGGTTGGCGAACCAGACGCCCGTGCCGTCATCGAACACCTGGTAGCCGAAGAAGGCCCGCTTGCCGAAGACCATCGCCATCCGGCCCCGCGTGGCGGCCGCGCCCGGGTCGGACACGGCCGCGCCGAAGCTGATCAGGCCCGCGTACTGCGGCGCCGGCGCTTGCGGGTCGATCAGCTCGCGCACCCGGGAGCGGATGCCGTCGGCGCCGACCAGCAGGTCGGCGGTGGCGGTAGTGCCGTCCTCGAACAAGGCCGTGATGGCCCCGGTCTCCTCGCGCACGCCGGCCAGCCGCTTACCGTGCTGGATCCGGATTCCGCGGCGGACCGCCTCCTCATGCAGCGTGCGGTAGAGGTCCCGCCGGTAGAAGAACTGCATCGGGGCGATCCCGGACGGGTTGCCGAACTCGGCGAGCGGGCGGCCCTTCCAGTCCTGCAGCGCGTAGGCGGCGACCTCCCGCCCGGCCGGGCGCACCAGGTCGCCCAGGCCGAGCGCGTCCAGGGCGGCCAGGCCGTTGGGGGCCAGGGTGAACCCGCCGCCGGCGCCGTCGGTGCGCTCGGGATGGGCTTCGTACACGGTGGCGTCGAAGCCGGCCTTCTGCAGCGCCATGGCGGTCACCGGGCCGGCGATCCCGCCGCCGATGATCAGTGCGGTGCGTGTCATCACGGTCTCCTTACGCGTCCTGGCCGGCGCGGCGGCGCCCGGCGGTCTTGCGGGTGTGGTGCGCCTCGCGCAGCCGGGCCAGGGAGGCGAGCGAGGCGAGCTCGGCCGCGCCGCCCCGCCTGACGATCACCCGGCTGCCCGCGGCCCGGCCGTGCAGCAGCACCGTGGCGGGCAGGCCGGGAGCCTGGTCGTCCTTGACCCGGTCCCGGCCGGCGAAGTGCAGGTCCCAGTGATCAATGGCGGCGTCGTCGGCCAGCAGCAGGGTGAGGGTGGACCCGTCAAGCTCGAGGAGCAGCTCGGTCTCCTCGCGTCCGGCGGCCCGCAGGTCGAGGACCACCGTGCTGTTGCGCGAGCGCACGTGGAAGGAACGGTCTGTGGTCCAGTCGCCGAGGTGCTTGAGCACGGTGTGGTCGGCGTGGATGCGGGCGGTGGCGTGGCTCGCCGGGCGAGCGGTCGTTGTCATGGGTTCATAGTTGCACTGCTACTAGTTGCATGTCAACTAGTAGCGCTGCCTCTATGATGGGCCTCATGACGCCGACCGTCCGCAGCTCCCCGCTCGCGCTCACCGTGCTGGGCATGCTGCACACGCAGCCGCTCCACCCCTACGGCATCCAGCGGCTGATCAGGCAGTGGGGCAAGGACCAGGTGGTCAACGTCGGCCAGCGCACGGCCCTGTACCGGACCATCGAGCGGCTGGAAGAGGGCGGGCTGGTCGCGGTCCGGGGGACCGGCCGGGACCAGCAGTACCCGGAGCGGACCGTCTACGAGATCACCGACGCCGGCCGGGCGGCGACCCGGCAATGGCTGGAGCAGATGCTGGCGGAGCCGAAGCGGGAGTACCCGGAATTCCCCGTCGCCCTGTCGCACCTGATGATGCTCACCCCGGCCGAGGCGCTGGACCAGCTGGAACGCCGCGAGCAGGCGCTCGCGGCGCTGCACGCGGGCCTCGAGGCCGGCCTGGCCGCGACCGGGAGCCTGCCGCGCGTGCTCAACCTGGAGTCCGAGTACGTCGCCGCCACGTCCGCGGCGCAGCTCGCCTGGGTGCGCTCGGTCATCGCGGACCTGCGCTCGGGACGGCTGGCCTGGTCCGAGCAGGAACTGCTCGTCACTGCGCTCGGTGACGTGCAGGCGGCGCAGAACGGGCGGTAGCCCGGGTCCACCGGGGACCCTGCGCCCTTGACAGGGAATATCGGCCGCGGTCCCCACGCTGTGGTAACAAGGGCCAATTAATTCCGTTGCAGTTTCCGCCACACCGAGGTTAGCCTTCACTCATGACGATGTTCAAGCAGGCCAATGAATCGCACGGTTGGTACAGCCAGCCGTGCGCGACGCTTGCCCTGCGCATCGCGGAGGTTCCCGGGTAGGACCGAACTTTGAGTCACCGGGAACCGCCCGAGGAGATTTCCTCCGGGCGGTTCTCCTTTTATAGGGATCAGCCAGCGGCTAGGCGGCCCGGCTCCAACCCGGGCGGAATGCGGGTTCAACTCCTGCGGTCCCTGCGTGCCCCTTGTACGGGCCTGCCTTTTGACATGTCCATAGCGTGAGCATCGGCGGCAGGCGCCATCCTGCCGCGAATATTGATGCGGTGCGGCGGAAGATAGGCCAGCTACACCCGGGGACAGTCCTGTACCGGGCGCCGCACCGACAATGGGCTGCTAGCTCCAACTGGCAGAGCGCCGCAATGGCATTGCGGAGGTTCCCGGTTCGACCCCGGGGCGGTCCACTTCGGGGATGACAGGTAAGGCACCGGCCGCGCCTTGCAAGCGTTGGCGATCCGGTTCGATTCCGGACTTCTCCACCGGCTTCGAGGCAGACGGGAAGCCACTCCGTTCGGGGCGGAGAGACACCGGGTTCGACCCCCGGGGAGCCGACCGTGCAAGGTAGCATGCGGATTCCGCGTCGACTACCCCAATAACCACCCTTTATGCGATATAATTTTCGGGTGCCTCGACTACGTTCTTGGACAGATGCGGACCTGAGTTACCACGTCCCTCTTGCGACTAGTCAACGTGACCTCGCGATCCGCCTCGGACTCAAAGGGAATAGCGGCATCGCGCATGTGATGAGGCGGGCCGATGTGCTCGGGCTGGACACGAGCCATCTGCGAAACGTCCACTCGATTCGGGACCGCGCCAAGCGGATAGACGATCGCACATTGATCGCTCTGGTCGAGACCTGTAATAGCGTGACTGAGGTCCTGCGCAAGGGCGGTTACGGACCGAACGGCGGCAGCTTCGCCCATGTCTCAGCCAGGATTAAGACACTTGGCCTAGATACCTCGCACTTCGGTCGACGGCGGGTGATCGGAGGTAGCAATCGGGCTAAGGGGCCAAAAGAGATACTGGTCATGCTCCCTCGTGGGTCTAGGCGAGCCCCGGCCGTGCAGTTGCGCCGGGCACTGATCATGGCCGGAGTGCCACTTCGTTGCGCGAACTGCGGACAGGGGCCGGAGTGGCAAGGGAAACCACTTACCTTGCAGGTCGAGCACATGAACGGCGACTACCTGGATTGTCGTCAGTTCAACCTTTGCTTTCTCTGTCCGAACTGCCACACCCAGACCCCCACCTATGCAAGAAGCCGCTGCAACGAAGCAGCGACCACGCCTGCTTAGCTCAGTCGGGATGAGCGCTGCACTGAAAATGCAGAGGGCCCCTGTTCGATCCAGGGAGTGGGCACCATGCCTTCCGAGCATTGTGAGGCTGCTGCCCCAGTCCCCCAAAATGGTGAGCGGCATTAATTCTCCAGTAAGGTTCTCAAGCGCTGCAAGCATGACTGGTGATGCACCGGACTCTTAATCCGGAGAACAGAGTTCGAGTCTCTGGCGGCGTACGCGCGGGTAACGCTAACCGGCAAAGCTGGCGAGCTCAAAACTCGCCGTCTGCGGGTTCGAGTCCCGCCCCGCGTACTCAGTGCCCTTTCGTCCAACAGGCAGGACGGCGCACTCTGGATGCGCTAATCGTGGTTCGAATCCACGAGGGGCAGCCTTGCCGCTGCGCACGGCTTGCGGCCCCGCCTTCGTACGGCGGGAGACCCGGGTCGGCACCGGGTGGCGGCTCTCTTGCGCCCGTGGCGGAATCAGGTAGACGCGCTAGTCCGAGGAGCTAGTGCTCCGCGAGGGGCGTCCCGGTTCAAGTCCGGGCGAGCGCACTCGATGCCTTTCGGATCGGCGTCGCCAGTCCTTGGTATGGACTGGCCGCCCGGGTCGGCACCGGGGAAAGGCTCCTTGCGGTTGTAGCTCAGCAGGTCAGAGCGTCGGCTTGCCAAGTCGAAGGTCGCCGGTTCGAAGCCGGTCAGCCGCTCGCATGCCGTCCTAGCCCAACTGGCAGAGGCGCAGGTCCCAGGCACCTGGCGGTCGGGGTTCGAATCCCCGGGACGGTACTCATGGAAGGTGAACCGGACGGGCATGCCGGGCTCGCCCGCTAAGCGATGCGCGGGTAACACCGTGAGCTTCGACTGCTCCGCCTTCCGCTAGTGGAGGATGAACCTGTCAGGCGGCTGGCCCCGGCCGGAAACCGGGCGGCCCTGCGGGGTGAGTTTCGAGTACTCCGTCCTCTGCCATTGTCGTCCGCCTGTTCACACCGGGCGGGAGAGCAGCTTCCCTGGAGAGCGAACCGGCCGGGCGGTCGGCGCCGTTTCGAAAGCGGCTGGGGGTTAGCGCCCTGCGGATCGTGCCCGCCGCTCTCCTCGCATGGATGGGAAACCTGCCGGGTGGCAGGCTCCGGCTTGAACCCGGAAGGGCGCGCTGCGCTGGGGGTCGGAACCTCTCCCATCTGCTGGCCGCGACCCAGCCGGTCGACGGGGCCTGCCTGATACGCAGGTATCGCTCGGTTCAACTCCGAGGCGGCCAACTGGGGCGTACCCCAAGGTCAATGCTCCGTTAGAGAAACTGGTTAACCTCGCCGGGCCCTCAACCCGGAGCCTGCGGGTTCAAGTCCCGCACGGAGCACTCAAGGCCCACTAGGCAAAGTGGTCAAAGCCACCTGCCTTTCAAGCAGGAGCGTCCGGGTTCGAGTCCCGGGTGGGTCACAGCGGAGTGGACTGGAGTTAGGTGCCAGCCGGGCCTCATAAGCCCTGTAACGCGGGTTCGAATCCCGCCTCCGCCACGAAGGCCAGTCGCGCGCCAGGGCCGGAAAGACGGCAAAGCGCGGCAATCTACAGTCTGGTGTCGTTCAATGGCAGGACGGCGGACTGTTAATCCGTTAACGCTGGTTCGACCCCAGCCACCAGAGCGCAAGGACAATGGTGCCATAGCAAAACCGGAATAATGCACCACCCCGTCAAGGTGGGAGGTACGGGTTCGAGTCCCGTTGGCATCGCGCCCGCGTAGTTCAGCGGAAGAACACCGTCTCGACATGGCGGAGGGGCACGTTCGGCTCGTGCCGCGGGTACTCAAGCTCCCATGGTGTAGCGGAAAGCATGAGAGATTACGGATCTCTCGGAGAGGGTTCGAGTCCTTCTGGGAGTGCGCATCGATCAGTAGCTCAACTGGCCAGAGCACCGCTTTCACACGGCGGAGGCCGCAGGTTCGAGTCCTGCCTGATCGACGGTGGTCATGGTGTAGTGGCGCTGCATTGCGGACCGTGAATCCGCCGGTGCCGGGGCGGAACCGGCTGATCACCCCATGCCAGATGTGGGCGACGGCCGCCCAGTCGCCTGTAAAGCGACCGCCTCGGGCATCCCCCGTCCGACTCGGGGATCTGGCTCGCATCGCATGCTTCCGGTGGCGGACTCCCCCGCTGGGTTTCCGAAGCCCGGATGCCCCGTTCGACTCGGGGCGGAAGCGCTCATGTCGCGCATCTCACTGGCGTGGGAGGCGGTCCGCAAAACCGCCGTCGCGGGGTCCGATTCCCCGGCGCGGCTCTGGCGGCCCGAAGCCAACCGGAATGAGGCAGCCTCCTCCTAAGGGGAAGACAGCGCGTTCGACTCGCGCCGGGCCGGCTCAAGGTGCTCACGCTACGGACGCTCCCCATCCTTAACACCATCGGCCACAACGGTCACATCACCGCAGGTCAGAACCATGATCATGAAGAGTTATACGTGTGATGACACTGAAAACCCTTCATGACACAAAAACCCTTCCGTAAAAAACCGTCCTGCTAGGTAGATGGACGGTAACAGGCGACTCGCAGCCCTCAGGTGACCGCCGACCGTGTGAGCGCCGCTATGACCGGGTCCCAGGTGCGGCGCTTCTACTCGGGTTATCGTGATGGGCGATCAGGGGAGCGAAAAGCACAGGTGAGTCGGTTGCGGGTGACAGATGGCAGGGCCGCCGCGCGCCCGCTCGGCATGGCCTATACCGCGCTGGCCGCGGCGGCGTGGTCCCTCGCCG